>DATMYG010000293.1:0-4431 GCA_035561055.1 Clostridia bacterium
GAATATATCTGTACATTCCAACCTCCTATATGGGTGTGTGAACCTCCGGCATCCCCGCGCGGAGCGCGGGGATGCCGGGCCTGCGTTTACAGCGTGGAATCCTCAGGGCAGATCAATTAGTCCACCCAGGTGAAGTCCGCGATGTGGTAATACGTCGGGTTGACCGAGCCGGGATCGATCTTGCTGGACCAGGCGACGCCGACCGCGTTGTGATAGAGCGGCAGGATGGTCGCAGTGTCCATGATGATGGTCCAGAGCTGGGTGTAGATGTCGTAGCGCGCCTTCACATCGGAGGTCGCGACGCCCTGATCCACCAGAGCCTCGATCTGCTCCCAATCGAACGGCGAGGCGTCGTCCTTGTACCTGACGACGTACATGCCCGTGGACTCGCTGTCGACCTGCTGGCGGATGTTGTTGTAGTCGTAGTTGCCGCTGTCCGCGAAGATGCAGATGTCGTAATCCTGCGTGTAGAGGCGCGGCGTGATGTTGGCCGCTTCGCCGATTTCAACCTCGGCCTTGAAGCCGCACTCCGCGAGGCTCGCCTGAATGACGACGGCGGCCTTGCCCTTTTCGGCGGTCTCCGCGCCGTAGGTGGTGATCTTGCCGATGTCGATGCCGGCCGCAATCTGCTCCTCTGTGAAGCCCGCCTGAATCAGCAGGTCATGGCACTTCTGCGGGTCGTAATCGAAGATCTTGAAGCTGCCGTCCTCATAGTTGGGCGAGGTCGCGACATACTCGTGCGGCATGTACTCGTACGCCTTCTGGCCGTAGCCGTTGGTGGAGGCGAGCACGATGTTATCCTTGTTCACGGCGTAGAAGATCGCCTCGCGCACAAGCGGGTTGCCCAAGACGTTATCGTTGGTGGGCGAGAGGTAGTTGATCGCCATGAAGCGGATGTTGTTGCCCTTGACGAGCGTGCAGTTTTCGCCCGCGGCGGCGGCGATGTTCTCCCACTCGGAGAGGGGGGCATCGTTGAGGTAGTCGATCTCGCCGTTCTCAAACGCGATGACGGCGGCAGAATCCTCGGAGATGACGCGGTACTCGACGCGCTTGATGTCGGGCGCGCCCTGCCAGTAGCCCTCGTAGGCGTGGAGCACGACGCCGGAAGCCACATCGTAGGTCTCGACGTAATACGGGCCGGTACCGGCCTTATGCGGCAGCGTACCATAGGTGTCGCCGGCGGCGGTGACTTCCTTCTCGCTGGAGATCTTGATGGACCAGAAGGTGTGGGCGATCGCGGAGTACGCGTACTTAAGCGTCATGGTGACGGTCTTCTCGTCCACGGCCTCGATCTTGTCGATCATGGCGGTCACGTAGTTGAAGCGGGAGTTCTGCATGGCCTTGTTGTAGCTGAACACCACGTCCTGCGCGGTCAGAGGATCGCCGTTCTGGAAGGTGGCGTCGACGAGCGTGATCGTGTATACGAGGCCGTCGTCGCTGACCTGGATGTCCTTGGCAAGCAGGTTGTAGTAACCGCCGTTCGCCTCGTTCATGCCGTACAGGCCTTCAAAGACCTGCACCCAGGTGATCTGCATGTCGAAGGTGTTGGTGGTCGCTTCCCAGTTGGTGGACTGGAGAGAAGCGGTCTTCCTAAGATAGAGGGTCTGCTCTTCGCCGCTGGGCTCGGCCGTGTTGCCGGCTGAGGTTTCAGTGGGAGCCGTGCTGTCCGGATTGCCGGTGTTTTGCCCGCTGTTATCCTTGCAGCCGGCGAACATCAGAACGAACATCAGGCAGGCCAAAATGATTGCGAGTGTCTTCTTCATTTGTTCCTCCTACTTTGTAGCTATTTGCAATGCCCGCGGTTTCGCGCGGACGGATTGCCTTTTTGACTTCCACGTAAGGATAGGAATTATTTGATGAAATTGTACGAGCGCGTCGCGGTCGAGGGCGGCGCGAGATCGAGCTTGCGCTCCTCAATACCCAACGCCCTTTCGGGCGGCATCCAGGGAACGCCGTGCACGACGCTCGTTTCCTCGTTGGTAAGAATGCCGTCGTGGCACACGAGACACCGCCTGAGGTATCCGTCGCGGACGCACGCCTCCGCGACGCCGTTTTGCAAAATGCCGAGGAAATGCCGGAGCATCACCGATCCGTAGGCTGTTGAGGCCGTGTTTGCGACGGCGCTTGGAATGTTGCTTACGCAGAAATGGACGACGCCGTCCACCGTATATCTCGGGTTGTCATGGCTTGTTTCATGGCTCGTCTCGATGCAGCCGGGGTCGTCGTCCGCCACGTCTACGATGACGGAGCCCGGCTCCATGAGGGAAAGCATCGAACGATCTATGAGGAAATCGCGCCGTTCCTTCGGCCAGCGGACGCAGTTGACCACAAGGTCCGTCTGGGGCAGAAGGTCCGCGATCGCCTCCTTGGTGCAGAGCATCGTATCGACGCTCATATGGTAAATGCTGTCCAGCTCGCGCAGCCTGCCGAGGTCTATATCGAGCACGGTAACGCGCGCGCCCAGCGCGTGCAGGATCTGCGCCGCGCCTTTTCCGGCATATCCCGCGCCGATCACGACGGCCGATATGCCCGGCGCGCCCGCAAGCCCGCAGACGAGCTTGCCCTTGCCGCCGTTTGTAGTAAGCAGCGACTCGAGCCCGTAAAGTGCGCCCTGCTTTCCGGCCGCCTCGCTGTTGGGCGCGCCGTAACGGTGGCTGTCTTCCGCGGCGAAGGCCGTGACCTTCTTTTCAAGGAGTTTCCACGTCTGCGCCGGGTGGCCCGCCGGATGCAACGCGCTCATGACGATCTGGCCTTCCCGAAGCATCTCGTACTCGGGTTCCAGTATCTCCTTTACCTTGACGACGAAATCCGCCTCGCGGTAAACATCCGCGAGCGTATCGACCATCCGCGCGCCCGCTTCCACATAGCGCGCATCCGGGAAGCCCGCCCGCTCCCCCGCCCCCCTCTGCACGACGGCCCGAAAGCCGGCGTTTACGATGGAGGCAATTTCTCTCGGCGTGGCGATCGTCCTGTTCTCGCCAGCCTTGTAGTCCCTCGCCAGTCCGAAAACCATGCCTGCCACCGTTCTTCAGCAGCCCAGCTTGATGAAGTTGTCGGAGCGCGTGGTCGTAGCGTTCGGCGCCGAATCGAGTTTCCGATCCGCGATGCCAAGGACGTCCTCGGGCCTGATCCAGGGCTTGCCCTGAATGCCGCTGGTCTCCTCGTGCGTCAGGTAACCCTTGTAGCAGGTGAGGCTGCGCCTCCAGTATCCGTCCCGCACACAGGTTTCCTCAATGCCCTTGTTGAGTATGCTCTGGATGAAGGGCAGCATCTCGGCGGCATAGGACACGCTCGTGGAGTGCGCGACCGCACCGGGGATGTTGCTTACGCAATAATGCACGACGCCGTTGACGACGTAGCGCGGATTATCGTGATGGGTCTCATGGCTCGATTCGATCGCGCCGGGGTCATCGTTTGAAATATCGACCAGGACGCTTCCCGGCTCCATGAGCTTGAGCATCTCTTTATCAATAAGAAAATCTTTCCTTTGCTTGGGCCACTTGACGCAGTTGATGACCATATCCGTCTTGGGAAGGACCGAGGCGATGGTCTGCTTGTTGCAGAACATCGTGTTGATCTTCCCCTGATACCTGTCCGAAAGGGTGCGCAGGATCCCCACGTTGATGTCCATGACCGTGACGTTCGCGCCCAGCGCGTAAAGCACGCTCAGCGCGCCCTGCCCTACGACGCCGCCGCCGAGGATGAGCACGTTCATGCCCGGCGCGCCCGCGAAGCCGCCCACATACTTGCCTTTGCCGCCGTTGATGCTCAGCATGGACTCGAGGCCGAACAGCGCGCCTTGCTTGCCCGCCGCCTCGCAGTTGGGCGAGCCGTAGCGGTGGCAGTCCTCGGCGGTGAAGGCGATGCAGCCGCTTTCGAGCAGCGCGTCCACCTCTTCGGGATGGCCGGCGGGATGGATGCAGCCGAGCACGATCTGATTCCAGCGGATCAGCGGCCACTCGCTTTTTTCAAACTCCTTGACCTTCGCGATAACATCGCAGCGCTCGTACATTTCCTTGGCGGATTCGACGATTTCCGCGCCCGCCTGCGCATATTTTTCATCCGGAAATCCGGAGCCCTTGCCGCAGTCGTGCTGGGCGAGCACGGTATGACCGTCCGCGACGATGCTAAGCACCTCCATGGGCGTGCAGATTACGCGGTTCTCGCCTTCTTTAATATCCTTGAGTATGCCGAATGTCATCTTTTGCCTCCATGATTGTCGCATGTTTTCATCAATGTGCTTGGTTGTATGCAGCGTCTATGCGCAGTCAGAACTTAATATGGTATATTATCCTGTTTCGCACCCGCCAGTTCAAACCAATAGTATGGCGCTTGCCACAACCGTTCCATGCATTCGCTGTGCAAATTTACACTTTAGTGTATTTCATACACCACGGCACGCAGTGTGTATGCGTATACTGTATTCTTTAT
>DATMYG010000294.1:0-2527 GCA_035561055.1 Clostridia bacterium
CTGCGGTTCAAGCGAGCCGAGGCGGATGCGCCAGATGCCCTGCAACCCGTCCGCCTGCGCGATAGCTTCGGTCAGGGACGCATCCTTCAGATCCTTGCCATAGCTCATGAGGTGGATGCCCGTAAGGACGATTTCCCTGTAACCTTCCGCCTCCAGCGCCTCGAGTTGTTTGCGCACATCCGCAAGCGTGCGGCTGCGTACGGGGCCGCGCACATAGGGGATGACGCAGTAGGCGCAGTAGCGGTCGCATCCGTCCTGTATCTTCAGGTACGCGCGCGTACGCCCTTCGCGGGAAACATCGAGCTCCTCGAACGGCGCGCGCCCGCGATAAGCGCGCACTTGCGTCCTTCTCTTCCCGGCAAGCGCGTCTTCGGCGATTTTTACGATATCCGCGCGCTCCGCGGTACCCGCGATCGCGGCGACGCCTGGCAGAGACGCGGCCTCCTCGGGCGACCCCTGCGCGAAGCAGCCCGCAACGATGACGGCGGCCTTGGGGCAGCGCGCGTGCGCGCGGGATACCATCTGGCGGGATTTTTTATCCCCCACGCTCGTCACCGTACAGGTGTTGACGACGTAAGCATCCGCCTCTTCGTCGAAGTCCACCACTTCGTGACCGGCTCTGACGAAGAGCGCCTGCATGGCATCCGTATCATATTGGTTGACCTTGCAGCCCAGCGTGCAGAAGGCGACCCTCATGCCTCTCCCTCCAGCTCGTACAGAAGCATCGCGAGCACGGCGGGTCCCGCGGTTTCGGTGCGAAGGATGCGTTTCCCGAGCGTCACGCATCTTGCGCCTTTCCCGCAAAGCCTCGCGACCTCCTCCGGCTCGAAGCCGCCCTCCGGGCCAATGGCGACGCCAACCTTGCGCGGTTTCCCAAGCCTTCGCAGGGCTTCTTTGAGCGTCGTGCCGCGTTCCTCCTCATAGGGCAAAAGAAACGCGTCGAACGCGGCGGGATCGATTTCGTCCATTCGGACGAGGCCGCCGACCGTAGGGACGAGCCCCCTGCGGGACTGCTTGGCCGCCTCATACGCGACCCGCCTGTATCGCGGGAGCTTGTTTTCAAATTCATGCGCCGTCAGCTTCACGACGCTTCGCGCCGCAGAAACAGGTACGATTTCGGCCGCGCCGAGCTCCACGCATTTTTGGATGATTTCCTCGAGCTTGCCCGCCTTGGGCAGTCCTTGAAAAATCGTCACCTTCGTTTCCGGCTCCGTTTCGGAAGCGGATGATGAAATAATGCTCAGACGCACCCGCTCTTTTTCCATATCTTCGACGCGCGCGAGATAATCCGTGCCCGCGCCGTCGCAGAGGATTACCTCGTCCCCGCGCGCGAGGCGGAGCACGAGCGACATGTGTTTCGCGTCCTCGCCGGAAACGGCCGCGCGGCCGCCGGAAATATCCTTTCGTTCGACGAAGAACCGGTTCATCTCTTAAGCCTCGCCGCAAGCTGACGCCAGTCCTCGTCCGCGTTGAGTTCGATCAGCCCAAACCCGTTCGCTTCAAGTGCCTCGAGCACCTCGTCGAGCCTTTCCCCGATGATGCCGGAGGCGATGAAGACGCCGTCCTTTTTGATCAGGCCGCGAACCAGAGGCATGAGGGCGATCACGACCGAGGCCACGATGTTTGCCGTGACGATGCCGTACTTCGCGCCGCTTATGCGCTCCCTCAGGGACGCGTCCGACAGCAGGTCGCCGATGAGGATATCGCGGCGCCCCTCGCCGATCCCGTTCATGCGGGCATTTTCACCCGCCACCTTCTCGGCGACGGGGTCGATATCAGCTAAGGTCGCGCGCTTTGCGCCAAGCAGCAGCGCCGCAATGCCGAGTATCCCGCTGCCGCAGCCGAGGTCGAGCGCCATGCAGCCCGGCTTTACGTGCCGTTCAAGCGCTTCAAGGCACATGCGCGTAGTCTGGTGTGTGTCGGAACCGAACGCCATGCCCGGGTCGAGGGAAATGACGGTGCGCCCGCCGGCGTCGTACTCGTTTTCCCACGAGGGGCGTATAAAGAGCCTCTCGCCGATACGGAAGGGCTTATAGTTCGCTTTCCAGCTGTTCGCCCAGTCCTCGTCATCCACGACGCGCGAGAGCACGCGCAAGGAGCCGAGTCCCTCCGAGGCTTCCCCGCGCCGCAGCGCGGCGAAGGAATCCTTGACCTCTTTCACAAGCGCCGCGTTCCCCCCCGCGTCCGCGACGTATGCCTTAACGCAGGGTTCGCCTGCGCAGAGCGCGTCCATATCCGCGAAGTCCCAGTACTTCGCGGTGTCGCGCAAAAACGCCTCGACCTCCTCCCGCCCCAGCTCGATCGCCACCTGGTCGATGCCGAGCATCGCGAGTCTGCCGCAGACCGCGTCGAGGCCGTCCTCGGTCGCAAACACCGTGATTTCCGTCCATTTCATGCCGTTACCGCTCCTTTTGCGCTCCCATCATAATGCATTTTGCTCCGTATGGCAAGCGCGCAGGCGCTGTTCCGGTTACAGAAAAGCATTCATTTCGCAGAATCATTATGGCTTTTTTATGAAGCTTCGTAT
>DATMYG010000295.1:0-3395 GCA_035561055.1 Clostridia bacterium
GAATCCCTTCTGATTTTTGTTTGATTGTCAATTGACTATTATTTCCGTTCTACGCCGAGTGTCACGGTTTCCCCGTTGACATCCCACTCCTTGACGTAGCCCCTGGGTTCGCCTTCGCAGACGCTGTTCGCGAGCGTGTCCGCGGCGATGTCCACGCCGTAGCGGGCGAAGATGTCCGCGATGCGCGTGCTGCCGGCGTAGGTTAGCCGGATGTGGTCCGTCACCTCGAAGTCCGCCTCCTTGCGCATGGTCTGCACCTTGGAGACGAGCTCGCGCACGAAGCCCTCATCGATGAGTTCCGGCGTGAGGTTTGTGTTGAGCACGACGGAAAGCTCCCGCTCGGTTTCGCTCACATATCCCGCCTTCTGCACAGGCTCGACGAGCACGTCGTCGGGGGAGAGCGATACGGCGACGCCGTCCAGCTCAAACTCATAATTCTTCCCGGCTTTGTGCGCGGCGACCACGAGGTCACCCATGCCCTCGCCCTGAAGATACGCGTTGATCTTGGGCAGCACCTTGCCGTAGCGCGGCCCCAGGGTCTTGAGCTGCGGCTTGGCCTTGTAGGAGATGAACGCGCTCGCGTCCTCCACGAACTCCACGGCCTTGACGTTGAGCTCGTCCGCGACGATGCCCACGTACATCTCGGGCAGTTGCCTCCCCTGCACGAACATGCGCGCGAGGGGCTGGCGGTTCTTGCGGTTGGCGGCATTGCGGGCGCTGCGGCCGAGCACGACGATGTCGAGCACCTCGTCCATATCCCTTTCGAGGGCGGCGTCGATATAGCTTTCGTCCGCCTCGGGGAAGAGGCACAGGTGGATGCTCTCCGGCGCGGAGGGCTCCACGCTCCTGACGATGTTCTGGTAAATCTGCTCCGCCATGAACGGCGTAAACGGCGCGCACAGCAGCGCCATCGTCCTGAGCGCCATGTACAGCGTCATGTATGCGGCCTCCTTGTCGGGGGTCATGGCACTTCCCCAGTAGCGCTCGCGGCAGCGGCGCACGTACCAGTTCGAGAGGTCGTCCGTGAAGCGCGCAAGCTCGCGCCCGGCCTCGGTGATGCGGTAGTCCTCGAGGCCACCGTCCACTTCCCTGACCAAGGTGTTGAGCCGCGAGAGCAGCCATTTGTCCATCGGCGAGAGGTTTTCGCGCTTGAGGGCGTGCTTCGTCGGGTCGAAGCCGTCGATCTCGGCGTAGAGCACGTAGAACGCGTAGGTGTTCCAAAGCGTGCCCATGAACTTTCGCTGCGCTTCGCTGACCGCTTCCGCAGAGAAGCGGCTGGGCAGCCACGGCGCGGAGCCCGTGTAGAAATACCAGCGCACCGCGTCCGCGCCCTGCGCGTCGAGTACCGTCCATGGGTCGACCACATTGCCCTTGTGCTTGCTCATCTTCTGCCCGTCCTTGTCGCACACAAGGCCCAGCACGATGCAGTTCATAAAGCTCGGCTCGTCGAACAGGCAGGTGGAGATTGCCAATAGCGTATAGAACCACCCGCGCGTCTGGTCGAGCGCCTCGCTGATGAAGTTGGCGGGGTAGCGCTCGAAGAACTCCCTCTGGTGCTCGAACGGGTAGTGCCACTGCGCGAAGGGCATTGAGCCCGAGTCGAACCAGCAGTCGATGACAGCCTTCTCGCGCCGCATGACGCCGCCGCACTTTTCGCACTTGAACGTGATGGGGTCGAGGAAGGGCTTGTGCAGTTCGATGGTTTCCGGTGTGCCGGGCGCGGCCTCCAAAAGCTCTTTGCGGGAGCCTATCACATGCAGCTCCCCGCAGTCTTCGCAGACCCATACGGGTAGGGGCGTGCCCCAGTACCGCTCGCGCGAGAGCGCCCAGTCGACGACGTTCTCGACGAAGTTGCCCATGCGGCCTTCCTTGATGGTTTCAGGCATCCAGTTGACGCGGCGGTTGTATTCGATGAGCCGGTCCCTGACGGCAGTCATTTTGATGTACCAGCTCTCGCGGGCATAGTAGATGAGCGGCGTGTCGCAACGCCAGCAGAAGGGATAGCTGTGCTCGAACTCCGGCGAAGCGTACAGCTTGCCGCCCTCCTTAAGGTCGCGGAGGATCAGACCGTCCGCTTTCTTAACGAACACGCCCGCCCAAGGCGTATCCTTGGTCATGTTGCCGCGCGCGTCGACAAGCTGGATAAAGGGCATGTCGTTCGCCTTGCATACGCGGTAGTCGTCCTCGCCGAACGCGGGCGCGTTGTGGACGATGCCCGTGCCGTCCTCGGCGGAGACGTAATCGTCCGCCACGACGTAGTGGCCGCGCTTGCCGGTCTTCGCGGCGGCGGCCGACGTGCACTCGAACAGCGGCTCGTAGTCGCGGCCGACGAGCGCGCTCCCCTTGTATTCCGAAAGGATGCTCGCACCCTCGCCGAGCACCTTTTCCACAAGTTCCTTGGCGAGTATGAACTTCTCGCCGCCCTTCTCGGCGGTGCAGTAGACGAGGCCTGCGTTCACGCACAGGCATACGTTGCTCGGCAGCGTCCACGGGGTCGTCGTCCACGCGAGGTAGGAGGCGTCCTCGTCCTTGCAGCGGAAGCGCACCGTGGCGGAGGCTTCCTTCACATCCTTATAGCCCTGCGCGATCTCATGGCTCGAAAGCGCGGTGCCGCAGCGCGGGCAGTAGGGCACGACCTTGTGGCCCTTGTAGAGCAGGCCCTTTTCGTAGATGGTCTTGAGCGCCCACCATTCGGATTCGATGTAGTCGTCCTCGTAGGTGACGTAGGGGTGTTCCATATCCGCCCAGAAGCCCACGCGGTCGCTCATCTGCTCCCATTCGGCCTTGTATTTCCACACGGATTCCTTGCACTTTGCGAGGAACGGCGTGACGCCGTAGGCTTCGATTTGCTCCTTGCCGTCGAGGCCGAGCTGCTTTTCCACCTCCAGCTCCACGGGCAGGCCGTGCGTGTCCCAGCCGGCCTTACGCATGACGTCGTAGCCCTTCATCGTGCGGTAGCGGGGGATGATGTCCTTGATGGCGCGCGTCAGGATATGGCCGATGTGCGGCTTGCCGTTGGCCGTCGGCGGGCCGTCGTAGAACGTATATTTGGGCGCGCCTTCGCGAAGCTTCACGCTCTTCTGGAAAATTTGATCCTTTTTCCAGAATTCGAGCGTCTCCTTCTCGCGCGCCACGAAATCGAGCGACGTGGGAACCTTCTTGTACATACATCCTCCAAAACAAAATAATCGCGCCCCTGGTTCGGGACGCGGATTCGCGCGGTACCACCCGAGTTGGCATCGTCGATGCCCTCTCTTGCGCTGTAACGTGCGCATACGGCGCGGCTTACGCAACAATGTGGATTGCCTTCGGCCTGCGCGCTCGCGGGCGATGCGTGTTCTTCTTGCCCCGCCGCGCTTGCACCCTCCGCGGCTCGCTGTGGGGCGGTGAAAAAC
>DATMYG010000296.1:0-2390 GCA_035561055.1 Clostridia bacterium
CATTACTTCCTTACGCTGCGCGGCGGCTCCTACTACACGGCGCCGGACTACTGGCATGTGGAGTGCGGCGCGCTCCCCAACGATAACCACCTCAAAGTGCATATGCTCGGCGCCGCAATGGACCGCTATGGAACCGTGGGCTTTCGCTGCGTAAAGGAAGGTGCGTGACATGATTAAACATGATGCTGTAAATAAATGTGTGACGCTGGAAAACAAATCGTTGCGCGTCGTGCTGGATTACACAAACGGCGTTCAGTTCCGCGAATTCTCCAATGTTCCTTCCGGCCGGCCGGCCAACCGCGACCGCGAAGCCTTTGTGCTGGGGGTCTATGGCAGGGAATATACGAGCAAGGATTTCGCCCCTGCACAGGTCAAGACCGCGGCGGACGGCATGCAGGAGCTCGTCACGTTCTGCCTCAAATTGCCCGATGAAAGCCTTGCCGCGCGCATCCACCTCGCGAGCGATCGCGAAGACACGGTTTCCGTGCTGTTCCAGTTCCGCGACAGCTACAAGCTCGGCGCACCGGCCGTTGTGACGCTGCACGTCCCACTGCTGGCGGGATTTGAATCGGGCGCGGAGAAGGACACTAAGCATTATCCATCCGGCGTTATGCCCTGCGATAAGGGCGATGTGATGCAGCCCATGATGGAGTATTTCCACTCCGCCGATATCCTGCTGCCGCTGGTCGTGAGCGACGAAAACGAGAAATACGGCTTCAGCGTCGGCTTCCCCTCGCGCAGCGACCTGAACGACACGGGTGCTACGCAAAACGTCAATAAGCTGCTCACGGCCATCAACAGCGAGGATGCGCTTCGCAGTCACCTCGTGCGCATCAATCCCGACGACAGCTTCAACGACACGGTGGAGTTGAAAGTCACCGGCATTTCCGGCGGCTGGGTTGAAGCGTTCGACCGGTATCGCGACGAGTGGCAGAGCCGTTATGATTTCGCCGAGTACGAGCGCCCCGACCTCAAATGGATCGGAGAGGGTTGCGTGCACAATTTCGTGTTCCTGTACGGCAAAGAGGGATTCGACCACGAGAAGCAGGAAATCGACGTAGACGGATTGCTCGCCCAGGGCGAGGAGTTCGGCGGCTACGACACAGTGGCCATCTGGAACCAATACCCGCGCCTTGGCATCGACACGCGCACGCAATGGGATTTCTACGACGATTTTCCCGGCGGACGGGAAGCCCTGCGCAAGGCTGTGAAAAAGTTCCATGACAGGGGCGTCAGGGTGTTGCTGCCCTATATTCCATGGGACCGCGGCAACGACGAAACCACGAACACCATGGGCGACGAATTCGCCCGCATCGTGGCCGACACCGACGCGGACGGCTACCAGCTCGACACCCTGCGCGACTTGCCGTTCAGCTACCGTAAAAAACTGGATGACGTGAAGCCGGGCATTCTGCTGCAAACGCAGCACCACCCATTAAAAAAACATCCGGTCGAATTCATCACCTCGTCTTGGGATGAGTTCTGGCGCGTGGACCCAATGCCGGAGGTGGACGTCTTCCGCTTCATCTGCCCGCAGCATATCGCGCCGGTCATCTCGCGCTGGCTAAGGCTCGAGGATAAGTGGACTTTGATCAAGCGCTGCGAATTCTCCGCCGCGCCCATCGTAATTTGGCAGGATATCTTCGGCCGCTGGATGCCGTATACCGCCGAACAGAAGGCGCGCATCAAGATGTGGAAGCAGGCCTACCTTCGTCATCGCGGCATCTATCAGGGGAGTAAGCCCATTCCCCTGCTGCCGACCGGACGGGTCGGCGTATACTGCAACCTGTTCGCGGACGACGCGGGCAGCGCACGCATCTATTCGTTCTACAATCATGCTGAAACAGCCGCGGGCTGCACGATGGCGCTGGAATCGGGCGCATTGTGCGCGCAAATCGTACTGGGCGAAGGCAATGCCGCCGTAGCTGGAGCGCAATTGAGGGTGGAGGTCGCACCCAAAGAGGTTTTGCACGTTCTGGTGAAGTAAGGAATTTAAATTCGATGCCGGAACCCAGGTTCCGGCATCGCGTTAAATGAGGAGAACACTGCGGAATATGGGACATTTTCTGGAAAAGGATCCGTTCGGGCGCTATTCGGCACGCATCTATTACGAATGGTGTCAGGCGATGGACGAGGGCCGCGAAGTTGAACAATGGGAAGCGCGCTGCCTTGCGCTGCAATCGGGAAAGTATGGCGACAAATGGGAAGGCTCCTGTTTCACAGCCGAGCGCCTTGCGCTTAAGATGCGCGAGCGCCTGATATCGGCGCCCGTCAAAGCGGATTACCCGTATGAAGAGCCGTCGGACTTCCCCGCCATTCTGTCGGCGCGCAAAGGTGCGAGCGCTAACAAGGCGTTTATGAAGATGCTCGACGAAAGCAGGCTTGCCGAG
>DATMYG010000297.1:0-5126 GCA_035561055.1 Clostridia bacterium
ACGATGCTCGCCCTCGAGGAGGAGGGCAAGGAGGCGACCCCGCAGCGCCTCGAGGAGATAATCGACTTCGCGAAGGAAAACGACATTCGGGTCATTTTCTATCAGGAGGAGATGGCGAGCCGCCAGGCCGCGGCCTTCGCCGAGGAGATCGGCGGCAAGGCTGTCATGCTCTCCCCGCTTGCGGCGGACTACACAGACAACCTTGCGTCCATGGCGGACGCGCTCGCGGAGGCACTTAAATGAACGGGAACGCCGTGCATATCGAGGACCTTTCGGTCTACTATGGCAGGACGGCCGCGCTCAGGGACGTCCACCTCGACGTGGGGGAGGGGGAGTACCTTGGCATCATCGGCCCCAACGGCGGCGGGAAATCCACGCTTATAAAGGCCATGCTCGGCCTCGTGCGGCCGACCGTCGGCAAAATCGAAGTCTTTGGCGCGCCGCCGGGCGGCGGGCGCGCGGCGGTCGGCTACGTGCCGCAGTTCGCTGCGATGGACAAGCGCTTCCCGATCACGCTGCTGGAGGTTATCCTCACGGGCAGGCTCAAACCGGGCCTCGCGCCGTTTTTTCGCTATTCAAAGGAGGATGAAAGGTTCGCGCGTTCCCTCGCGGAACGCGTCGGGGTCGGCGCGCTGGTGAAAAGAAGGCTCAGCGACCTTTCGGGCGGCGAGTTCCAGAAGATGCTCATCGCGCGCGCCCTCGCGGCCGAACCGCGCCTGCTGCTGCTCGACGAGCCGACGGCCAGCGTGGACGCTTCCTCGCGGGAGCAGATCTACGCGCTCCTGTCCGAGCTCAACCGGGAAATGACCATCGTGCTCGTCACGCACGATCTGCTCGCCGTATCCTCGCAGGTGCAAAAGCTCGCCTGCCTTAACGGGCGGCTCGTCTACCACGGCGAGCCGGAATTGACCTCGCCCGTCGTCAACAGCCTGTACGGCTGCCCCGTGGACCTCATCGCCCACGGCGTGCCCCACCGGGTTCTCAGGGAGCACGGGGAAGGAGACTGCTGTGTTTGAAGCGCTGTTCCAGTATCAGTTCCTGAGGAACGCCCTGCTCGCCGGGCTTTTCGCGAGCGTCGCCTGCGGCGTCGTGGGCGTCATCGTCATCGAAAAGAAGCTCGTCATGATGAGCGGGGGCATCGCGCACACGTCCTACGGCGGCGTGGGGCTCGGGTACCTGCTGGGGTTTGAGCCCATACTCGGCGCGTTCCTCTTTTCCGTGCTCGCGGCGGTGGGCATAGGCTTCGTCAAAAGAAGGGGTGGCGCGCGCTCGGATGTGGTCGTGGGCCTCTTCTGGTCGCTGGGCATGGCGCTGGGCATCCTCTTCATCGGCCTTATGCCAGGCTATCCGCCCGACCTTACGAGCTACCTCTTCGGCGGCATTCTCTCGGTGACGAACACGGACCTCGCCCTCGCGGGCGCGCTCACGCTCGTCGTGACCCTCGCCGTCGCCGCCTTCTTCAACGACTGGAAGGCGTATCTGTTCGACGAGGAATTCGCCTTCATCCGCGGCGTGAAAACCGCCGTGCTCGAATACGCGCTGCTCGTGCTGGTCGCGATGACCATCGTGGCGCTCATCCGGGTCGTGGGCATCATCCTGGTGCTCGCCCTCCTCACCGCGCCCGCCGCGGCGGCGGGCCTTTTGACGGGAAACTTCAAGCGGAGGATGCTCTATTCGGTCCTTCTCGGCGCGCTGTACTGCGTATCCGGCCTCTGGGCTTCCTATGCGCTCAACATCGCTTCGGGCGCGGCCATCGTGACAATTTCAGTCGCCTTCTACTTCCTCATCTTCGCCGTCCGCGCCGCTACCGGGAGGGCGAAGGAAAAGAAACTCCGCGCGCGGGAGGAAACGGAGGAGGTCCTGCCATGAAGCGCAACGACCCCGGCTGCGAACTCTCGCGCTGCGGCCTTCGGAACACGCGCCCGCGCGCCATGGTGCTGGACATCCTCGAAAAGAGCCCCACTCCCCTTTCGGCGGAGCAGATCTACCTCGCGCTTCGCGCGCGCGGCGTTTCGGTCAACCTTTCCACGGTGTACCGCGTGCTTGAGGCGCTTGTGGATAAGAGCCTCGCCGGGAAGGTGAACATCCCCGGCGACCCGCGCGCGTTTTTCGAGTACAGCCGCGCCTCGCACAGGCATTATCTGATCTGCCTCGGTTGCCGGGAGATGCGCGCGCTCGAGCGCTGCCCTCTCGCGGGTTACGAGAAGGCGCTCGCGGATGAAACGGATTACGCAATTTCCGGCCACAAGCTCGTGGTCTACGGCTACTGTCCCGCCTGCCGCGAACGAGGCGCGAAGCGGGAACAGGACGCGCCGCACGCCCATTGAATATATTGTTCTCCCGCGCGCCCGGGGTGATATAATGGACGCAACGTTTCTCGCAGGGGAGCATATATGAGGGAACAACGCAAACTTTTCTACGGCTGGGTCATCGTCGCGGCGTCGATGCTGATTATGATGACCGCTTACGCCATCGTGTGCAACTGCTTCGCGTTCTACATCGCGCCGGTCACAAAGGAGCTGGGCTTTTCCCAGCAAAACTATTCGCTGAGCCAGTCGATCGTGTTCGTCGCCATGACGTGCGTCGCCCCGTTCGTGGGCGCCGTGTACCGCCGCCTGAACATCCTTCACGTCATGCGGCTGGCGGCGCTCGTGCATGTCGCTTCGTACGCCGCTTACGGCCTTTGCAGGGAGTTATGGCAGTTCTATCTCGTATCCGCGGCGCTCGGCGCGGCGCAGTGCTTTATGACGACCATCCCGCTTTCGATCATCATACGCAACTGGTTCGAGCGCTCCTACGGACTCGCGCTCGGCTTTGCGTTCATGGGCAGCGGCATAGGCGGCATGCTTTTCGGACCGGTGGTGCGCGCCTTGATCGACGCGTTCGGCTGGAGAAGCACCTTCCTCGCCATGGCGCTCATCATGGCCGCGGTCAATGTTGTGACGATGTTCTTCCTCATCCGCCTCAAGCCCTCCGACAAGGGACTTGAGCCGCTTCGCGATTTGAACGCCCGCGCCGAAGCGGCCGAGCCCGCACCGACCGGGCTTTCCCTCGCGCGCACGCTCAAAAGCGTCCGCTTCTATGTGATCCTGATTCTGTTCGTCGTGTTCGGCACGGGAAGCTACGGCCTTGTGAGCTATACTTCGCCTTATTTTGCAGAGCTTGGGCACCCCGTAGCCGTCGCGACGCTGTGCGCCTCGCTGGGCCTCGGCTTTCTCGCGCCGGGCAAGGTGTTCTACGGCAGGATGCTCGACCGGCTCGGCCTCAAGCCCAGCGCGATGATCTCTGTGGGCGCGATGGTGCTGGGCTTCGTGGGCATGATCTTCGCAAAGAGCCTGTGGACGTTCCCCCTGGTGCTGATCGGCATCGTGTTCGCGTGCCCGTTCGCCACGGTCACCCCCGCCATCTGCGTGCGGGATGTGTTCGGCACGCGCGACTTCGGCGCGAAAATGGGCTTCTACTCCGCGGCGGGCACGCTGGGCATGGCGCTAAGCCCCTTCTTCTACGGCGCCGTCTACGACGCGACGGGCGGCTATTACACGGCCATGCTGCTGCTCGCGTTTGTCAGCGCCGCGCTCGTCTTTGCATACGCGCTGGCCATACCGGGGAAGGGGAAGTCCGCCCTGGCAAGGGAGGCGTAACGCGTTGCTTACGGTTTCCCGTCACGCAATCCGTTCGGCACGGCTGCCTGAGGCGTTTTCGGGCTTTACGATCGCGCACGTGTCGGATTTGCACGACGCGCGCTTCGGGGAGGGGCGGCGCGGCTTGATCGAAGCGATCCGCGCCGAGAAGCCCGACCTCGTCGCGGTCACGGGCGATCTGGTCGACCGCCGCCGCTTCGACCTTGTCCCCGCGTTGGAGTTCGCCGAAAGCGCGGTTCGCGTCGCTCCTGTCTATTACGTTCCGGGCAACCACGAGGTGCTGTGCGGACAGAGCGAACTGATCCGCGCGCACCTTTTGGAGCGCGGCGTCCATACCCTGTTCGACGAGGCCTTTGAGATTGCGCGCGGCGGCGCTTCCATCCGCATCGCAGGGCTGCGCGATCCGGCGTTTTATCCCGAAGGCGAAGCGCCATCCGCAATGCGCGCCATTTTGTCGGGATGGACGGCGCGGGGCGGCTTCACGCTCCTCCTCTCGCACCGCCCGGAGCTGTTTCCCTTGTACGGGGAATGCGGGGTCGGCCTCGCCCTGTGCGGGCACGCGCACGGCGGGCAGATCCGCCTGCCTTTCGTGGGCGGCCTGTACGCGCCGCATCAGGGGATTTTTCCGAAGTATGCGAGCGGCCTATATCGGCAGGGGGAAACGACCATGCTCGTCAGCCGGGGTCTTGGCAACAGCCTGTTCCCGCTACGCGTCTTCAACCCGCCGGAAATCGTCATGGCAACGCTGATCCAAGCATAACGCGCAATCACCCGGCGCTATGATAAACGGCCTTCGCCATCAGGCGAGGGCCGTTTGATGCAAACCGTTTGCCGTTTGCCTACTCGTTGATAATGTATGGGATTGCGACCAGCGCGACGTTGCGAAGCTTGATCAGCCTGGTCTTCAACAGGCGCGCCGTCTGGTTGTGCAGGGGGTTGTTCCACCACTTGGGTATGATGAACTGCGGGATGATGACGGTGAGCATCTCGTGCTTGCCAAGTTCCCCATGACGTTTCCTGATGTGGGTGTAGAGCACCTCGTTCACGTTGCGGTACGGCGCGTTCTCTATGGTAAGGGGGATGTTCACGCCGAGTTCCTCGTAATGGCGGCACATCTTCTCGGTCGCCGCGGGATCCACGCTTACGTGGTATACTTCCTTTTCGCCGTTGAGGCTGAGCGCGTAGTTGAGCGCCTTGATGAAGGACTTGTTGATCGACTGCACGGGAATGATGACGCGGCCGTTATATTGCTCATGGAACACGACCTCCTTACCGTCCCCGTCGATGCGCAGGTTCTCGCGCACGCGCACATAGTGCCGCTTGATGCGCAGCATCAGAAGCACTAGGAGCGGGATGCAGACGATGACCATCCACGCGCCGTGCGTGAACTTGCTCACCGCGATGATGACGCACGTGGCCGCCGTGACCGCCGTGCCGAAGCCGTTGATCAGGGCCTTATGCTTCCACGCGCCCTCCCTGCGGGTA
>DATMYG010000298.1:0-5706 GCA_035561055.1 Clostridia bacterium
AGGTTCAGCGCGGGCGTGATGGCCCAGCCGCCGCCCATGCCGAAGAACCCGCCGATAAGCCCCACGATGAAGAGCAAAACGATCCCCAGAGGCGCGCGCGTCACCCGATAGTCGTATGCGGCGCCCTCCGATTCCTCATAATAGCTGCCGCCAAGCCCGAGCCGGGCGGTAAATCGATCCACCTTTTGAATGGTCGGCCACTCGAGTTTTCTGCCTCCCAGGAACAGGTATACCGCGATCAGCGCGAGCAGCGCGCCGAGGCCCGTGCGAAGCAGCCCTTCTCCGAGCGCGCCGGATTTACCGGCAAGGGTTACGGCCAGCATTGCCCCGAGCAGTGCGCCCACGCTTTGGCTGAGGGTCATGGTGGTGCAAAGCTTATAGTTGCCAAGACCCTTTTTGATGAAGATGCCGGTGGAGATGAGGCCGGAAAACATCGCCACGATCAGGCCCGTGCCGCGGACGACTAGGCTGTCTATACCGGTGAACGCCAACATGATGGGTGTGAAGATCACGCCGCCCCCTATGCCCGCAATGACCGAAATGAGCGCGATCGCCACGCTGATGAGGAAAAACGCGCCGATGATCAGCGCGATTTCGGAGGTTGCCATAACCCCCGCCTCCGGTTCGCCCGAAAGTAGAGACAGCGCGCCAAGCCCGATGCCGGCCAGCGCGACCGACGCCGCCATGATGATGATTTCAAGATAAGGGGATTGCAGGTATTTGCTTTTCGCCTTATCGATCCATTGTGCCATGATTCCGGTTCCTTTCGAATGAGGCGCGCGCGGCGCAACGTGTTGCGGGCAGATGATATCCGCCCCTACCGCGCGTCGGGTTTACGGTATATCGGCTGGCTGTCGTCGAGAAGCCGCAGCTTCCTTGACGTGCGCAGGAAAACGACGGCGCCGACGATCAGAAAGACGGGCGAAACCGCCATGAGCACGAAACCCGTCGCTATAAACGCCGGCTCCTCGAAGAGCTTCACGAGCCCCGCGCCGGAGGCAATTAGGCCGATAAACGTGCGGATGTAGGCAAGCAGCGTCCGTTCGTTGGCGAGCTTCGTGCGATCCCTGGCGAGATAATCGCGCAGGATCATTTCCCGCGCAAACTCCTGGTAGATTTTGTTTTCATCCGGCATAATATCCTCCGTCATCCGCACCTCGTTATCCCTTGAGAAGCTGTATTACGCCCATCACGGGCAGGACGGCGATGATGATCCATTTCAGTTTGGCCTTATCCAGCTTATGATACACCTTGAGCCCGACGACGCCCGCGGCCACGGAGAGCGCGGCACTCAATCCCGCCGTCCCGGCCGTGAACGCGTCCAGCGGAACCATCGACAGGTTGATCGCAAGGGAAATCAGCCCCGCGATCAGGAAGCTGCACTCCAAGCTCGCCTTAAATTCCAGCGTCGACTCGCAGTTGTCGTAATAGTACAGCGAGAGAAAGGGGCCTACGATGTTGAACATACCGGTCGAGATGCCCGTTACGCCGCCGACGGCGAGGCCGTTGCGCCAATTGCCCTTGATGGAGATCTCCCGCCTTTTGGTCACATAAAAAAAGACGGCGAGAAGAATCAGGAATACCCCCATAACCCGGGCGGCCATGCGGTCGTCGAGGATGGAGATCAGGTAGCGCCCGATCCCAAGCGTGGCGAGACAGCCGACCAGCGGCCAGAGGAGCTTTTTCAGGCGGATATGCCTGTAGAGCGTCACGACCATCTGCACCGCGATGGCGACGATGGTCGAGGCGCTTATTACGAGGCATTGCTCGTAGGGCAGCACATAGGGCATTAAAAACATCGCGACGATCGCGTAGCCGAAGCCCGTGGCGGCCTGCGTAAAGGCGCCCAGCGCGTTCATCGCCGCGACGAGCAGAGCGAGTCCGATCATATTCTTCGTTTCAGGCGGATCCTGTACTGGTATTCGTCGCCCCGGTAGATGGTTTTCTCATACATCAGCGGAATGTCACCCTCGAGATACGACGTGCGCGCGATGACGATGACCGGCTGGTTGAGGCTGTAGCTCAACAGGCCGGATTCGTCCGCATTGCACAAGCCCGCGCGGATCACCTGCTCCCCGTAGTTAAGCTTGTAGCCGATGCTCTCGAGGTACTCGAACACGTGGGCCCGGTTCAGATCCAGCGTGTCCACGATCTTGCCGATGTCGTAGGGCACGTACGAATAATTGAGCGCGAGCGGCACGCCGTTCTTTTTGAGCACGCGCGAAAACGCATATACGGGTGCGTGCTTGTTTTCAGGTATGCTCAGCTGGCGGCGGACGACGCCGCTGGCCGCCTCGAAGCGCTTGTAGACTACCTCGATCTCGATATGGACGCCGGGGGTCTGCTGCAACTCCTCCACGATGCCCACGAGAAGCCCCAGGTGATGGATGACCCGGCGCTCCGCCACGCGCGTATCCTTGCCGTGCTGGCGGATCAGGTACCCGTCCGCCTCGAGCGAGTCGAGGCACTTGCGCACCGTCACACGGCTGATGTCGAACATGTCCACCAGCGCGCGCTCGCTGGGCAGCGCATCGCCCGGCTCAAGCTCCTTCGAGTCGATCCAGTCGATGATGATGTCGCGCAGCTGCAGGTACAGCGGCTTGTTGATGTTGTGATACAATGTGTTCTTGTATTCGATCAACGCCATGAATGTCGCCTCTCAGTCGCCGGAATGGGTGAATTATACCATACCCAATCGATTGCAGCGATAGGGTTGTGCATGTTTCACGCGAGCGCGCAAGCGACCGCTTACCACCACTTGATCTGCTCGGTCACGTGGCGGCGGATCGCGATGAAGTTCGGATCGGTCACGTCGCGCGGGCGCGGCAGGTCCACGATGACCTCCTCCTTGATGGTCGCGGGCTTGTTCGTGAGGATCAGGATGCGCTCCGCGAGGTATACCGCTTCCTCGATGTTGTGGGTGATGAACACGACCGTCGCGCCAAGCTCCTTCCAGAGGCGGATGACCTCGTCCTCGAGGAAGAAACGCAGCTTGATATCCATCTGGCCGTAGGGCTCGTCCATGAGCAGCAGGTCGGGGTTCATCGCGAACGCGCGGCCGATGATGATGCGCTGCGCGGTGGAAACCGAGAGCTGACCGGGATAGAGATTGCGGAACTCCTGCAATCCGAGCAGGTTGATGATCCTCTCCACGCGCGCGTTGATTTCCTCGCGCGGCAGCTTCTTAATTTCGAGCCCGTAGCGCAGGTTTTTTTCAACCGTCAGCCACGGCATGGAGGACGGCTCCTGAAATACGAAAGCGAGATTGTGCTTCTTTGGGTCCGCTGGCACGCCGTCGATGTAGAGGTCCCCCTTCGTCGGCATATGGATGCGGGTCAGAAGGTTCAGGAACGTCGTCTTTCCGCAGCCCGTGGGGCCTACGACGCACAGGAACTCGCCTTTTTTGATATTAAAGGAAATATCGTCCAGCACGTGCAGGTCGCCGAAATATTTGGTCAGATGCTCGACCTTGACCTTGTATTCGTCCTGATGGGTGATGTTTTCGCTCATATGGGCACCTCCGGCTACATGGCAAGGTCGGTGTTAGCCGACACTTCCGTGCGTATTTTGAGGAATTCCGGATCGATCGTATCGCGCGGGCGCGGAAGGTCGATGACATACTCCTTCTTGACCACCGCCGGGCGCTTGCTCAGAAGCACGATGCGGTCCGCGAGGTACACGGCTTCCTCGATGTTGTTGGTAACGAAGATGACCGTGCGCTTCTCCTGCTGCCAGATGCGCTGGATCTCCTCCTCCATCGCGTAGCGCGTCTGCGCGTCAAGCTGGCCGAAGGGTTCGTCCATCAGGAGTATCTGCGGATTGTTCGCGTACGCGCGGGCGATGCCGACGCGCTGCTTCATACCACCCGAAAGTTGGTTGGGGTAATACCTCTCAAAGCCGTTGAGGCCGACGAGGTTGATGTACTTCTGCGCGATCTCGCGACGCTGTTTCTTTTCCATGCCGGCAAGCTGGGGGCCGAATTCGACGTTGCCCATGACCGTCTTCCACGGCATGAGGGCAAGGCGCTGAAAGACCATGGCGATGCGCTTGTCGCACCCCTCGACCTGCTTGCCGTCGAGCATGATCCTGCCACCGGTGGGTTGTTCGATGCCCGCAATGCAGTTGAGCAGCACGCTCTTGCCGCAGTGTCCCGGGCCGAGGAGCACGAGGAACTCATTGTCATACACGTCGAAGGACACGTCCAGAACGGCGTCCTGCACCTTGTTCTTTACGACGTAGCCCTGCGAGATATGCTCGAGCTTTAAGATCACTTGCTTTTTCTCGTCCATGGACAAACCAGCCTTTCTGCGTACTGAGTCGCGATCGCAAGCATTGCGCCCACGATGCCGATAGCGATCATCGAAAGCAGCACAAGCGGCATATCGATGGACTCCATGCCCCTCGTAATCAGGAAGCCGACACCCGAGTTGGAGCCGAGCATTTCCGCCGCGAGAACCACCATCCACGCCGCGCTCGTCGAGGTGCGGATGCCCGCGAAGATGGCGTCCAGCGCCGAGGGAATCGCGATCTGGAAGAGCATCTGCCTGCTGTCGGCGTTGAACACGCGGCCGACGTCGAGGTAGAGCTTCTCCACGTTGCTCATGCCCGCCTGCGTGTTGACCACGATGGAGGCGAGGGAGCCGAATACCACGATGAGGATTTTCGGGAACTCGCCGATACCGAACCATAGCGTAATGAGCGGAATCCACGCGAGCGGCGGCACCGCGCGGAACGCATCGAAGATCGGCGTGAAGAACGCCTTGGCCTTGCGGTTCCAGCCGATCAGAATGCCGAAGGCGATGCCGAAGGTCCAGTCGAACAGCAGTGCGAGGAAAATACGCTTCAGACTCGCCCAGACGTGGCCGAAGATGTTGAAGCCCTTGATGGGTTTTTCGAACATCAGGATCATCCGGTTCCAGACCTGAAGGGGCGAGGGGAAGTCCGACGTGCCCGACGTGGACGTCCACAATGCGATCAAGAGCAGCACGGAGACGACGGGCAATATGATATAAACAATCTTGAGCCGGTATTGCTTGAGCTCTGCCGCGCTCATGCGTTCTGTTTTCTTCATATTCATACGCGTTTCCACCCTAAGACCCGATTTTCAAGCATACCCAGCAGCGAGGTGATGATGGTGCCGATGAGGCCGATCACGACGATGCCGAGGATGACGAGGTCCACGCGGCCATACGAGCGGCCCATGAGGATCATGTAGCCAAGGCCGCTGGATGCGGCCAGCATTTCCGCAGCGACCAGCGTCGCCCAAGCGTTGCCGATGGCGACCTTGATGCCCGCGAACATCAGCGTCAGCGAGGAAGGGATACCTACCCTAAGGAACGTCGTAAAGTTCGAGGCGCCGCAGGTTTTCGAAACGTTGATGAGCACCTCGCTCGTCTGGCGGATGCCCGTATAGGAGTTGATCAGGCATGGCACGAACGCCGCGAAGAACACGATGAAGGCTTTCGCCTTGAGCCCGACGCCCATCCACACGATGGTTAGAGGGATCCACGACACCGGCGGAATCGGGCGGATGATCTCGAAGATCGGCCGCATAAACGCGTCGAAGCCCCGGTACCAGCCCATGAGCAGGCCCAGGGGCACACCGATGACGATCGCCAAAGCAAAGCCGGTCAGAGCCACCTGAAGGCTTGATAAGATATTGACCGTGAGCACCGCGCCGTCCGGATCGGGGTTCGTAAATTTCGC
>DATMYG010000299.1:0-2413 GCA_035561055.1 Clostridia bacterium
TAAGAAGAAAGGGCATGAAAATGCGGCTATGCGGGCGCGAAACGCGCCGTTGTTGACATTTCGTGCGCGCCGGGGAATAATGAAGCTATGAAAAACTTTCCCATCACACAAAACCTGCGCGCGCTGGCCCTCGCGTTTCGCGAGGCGGGGAAGCCGCTCTACGCGGTCGGCGGCATGGTGCGAAACCCGCTCTTGAACTTGCCCGTGAGCGACGCGGACATCTGCTCCGCCCTGCGGCCGGATGAGGTCGCGGCGCTGTGTGAAAACAAGGGCTTTTCCTGCGCGCCCAAGGGCGCGGCCTTCGGCACGCTCGACATCGCCGTGGGCGAGGGTGATACAAAAGAAACATTCGAATATGCCTGCTTTCGCAGCGAATCCTACGCGCGCGGCGGCGCGCACCGGCCGGAGAAGGTCGCCTATTCGGATTCCCTTGAGGAAGACGCGTTCCGCCGCGATTTTACGGTCAACGCCATGTACCTCGACATCCTCGAAAACCGCCTCGTCGACCCCACGGACGGCAGCGCGGATTTGGAACGGAAGCTTATCCGCGCGACCTCGTCCGACCCCAACGCCATCATGGGAGACGACGCTCTTCGTATCCTTCGCATGGCGCGCTTCGCGGCGCAGCTCGGCTTTTCGATCGACCCGGCGACGCTCGATGCGGCGCGGGAACACGCCCAAGGCCTCGGGGATATTTCCCCCGAGCGGATTTGGGATGAACTGACGAAGCTGCTCCTTTCGGACGCGCGCTACGGTGCGGGGAGGGAGAGCTTGCTCTACGGCCTCGAGGCGCTGCAAACATGTGGCGCGTACGGGGTCATCCTGCCGGAGCTCGCCGCGTGCGCGGGCGTCGAACAAAAGAAGCAGTACCACGCGTACGACGTGCTCGGTCACACGCTGCACGCGACGGCCGCGACACCGCCGGGACTGCCGCTTCGCCTTGCGATGCTGCTGCACGACGTGGGTAAACCCGTCGCCCTTCTGGACCACGGCAAGATGCATGGGCACGAACTCATCGGGGAGGAAATGGCGGATGAAATTCTGCGCCGCCTTCGCTGCCCGAACGCGCTCAGGCGCGAAGTATTGACCCTCGTGCGCTGGCACATGTACGACCTCAAGGGCGAGGCGCGCGCCTGCAAGGTGAAAAAGCGCTTCGTGGAGCTGGGGCGCGATCTGGCAGAGAAGCTGTGCGACGTGCGCGAGGCGGACGTGCACGGCAGCGGCCTGTGGGACGGCCCCGTGCCCACGGCCGAGCGCTGGCGGGAGATCCTGTCCCAGATGGAGCGCGAAGGCGCGCCCTTCACGGAGGCGGAGCTCGCCTGCACGGGGGATGACATCGCCCAGTGGCTGTCCATCAGGCCCGGCGCGCGCATCGGCGAAATCAAGCGGGCACTCCTTTTGCACTGCGCCTGCAAGCCGGAGGACAACGCGAAGGAGAAGCTGCGCGCGCTCGCGCGGGACATGCAGAAGGGGAGCCCCCTATGAACGACACGATTTTCGCCCCGGCGACGCCCCTTGGCGGCGCGATCGCCGTCATTCGCATATCGGGACCGGAAACAAAAAAAGCGCTGGACGGCGCATTCTCGGCAAAAAGAGGCACCATTCCCCGGGAAATGATGTTCGGCCGCCTCGTCGACGGGCGGGAAGCCCTCGACGAATGCATGGCCTGCTTCTTCCCCTCCCCCGCGAGCTACACGGGCGAGGACATGGCGGAACTTTACATACACGGCTCGCAGGCGGTGGTGGGGCGCGCGCTCGCGCTGCTCTCTTCCCTTGGCCTTCGCCCCGCGGAACCGGGCGAGTTCACGAAGCGGGCGTTCCTCAACGGAAAAATGTCCCTCTCGCGCGCGGAGGCGGTGATGGACCTCATCAACGCCAATACGGAGCGCGGCGCGAAAAGCGCGGTGGAGCAGCTCGAGGGCAGCGTCGGCCGCGCGGTCGGCGAATTGGAGGAGGCGTTGCTCGACCTCATCGCGGGCGCGGACGCGGCGCTCGACTATCCGGACGAGCTCGAGGAGGATACGCTCTCGATCATCCCCGCGAAGGCGCGGGATATCTCGGAAAAGCTCGACGCGCTCATCGCTTCGGGCGCGAAGGGAAGGCTCCTTCGCGAGGGGGCGCTGGTCGCCATCCTCGGTGCGCCGAACGCGGGGAAATCCTCGCTTTTCAACGCGCTGCTCGGGCGGGAGCGCGCCATCGTCACCGCCCTTCCCGGCACGACGCGCGATACGCTCGAGGAGGCCGTTTCCCTCGAGGGCGTACCCGCGCGCCTCGTGGATACGGCGGGGCTTCGCGAGACTTCGGACGAGGCGGAGCGCTTCGGCGTCGCGCGCGCAAAATCGGCCGCGGAGCGCGCGGACGTGCTGGTGCTCGCATTCGACGCGGCGCGGGAGCTGAGCGAAAGCGACAAGCT
>DATMYG010000300.1:0-2342 GCA_035561055.1 Clostridia bacterium
CTTCAAATGGCGCCTCGTATATCGTATTCCATTTTGGCGGCGAAAGCAAGAAGCTATCCAAAAAATTCGACTTTCATGGTATAATCGCAGGGAACCGCGGCATTGGTTCAAACGTATTATGGACAGGAGGGATGAGATTGCCCGCGTGGGAATTCGATTCCGTCTACGAGAGCTTTTCGCGCATGGTGTACTGGACTGCGTACGGCGCGCTTAAAAGCGAAAGCGACGCGATGGACGTTTCGCAGGAAGTGTTCATCCGCGTGCTCCGGCACATGAAAAAGCTCGAGGATATGAGCGAGGCGCAGCTGAAAAGCTGGCTTTATCGCGTGACCGTCAACCTGTGCGTCGACGGAAAACGGCGGGTCAAGCACGAGGTGCTCGCGGACGAGCTGCCCGAAACGCCGGTTTCCAGCGAATATGAGCTGCCCGAGCCCGCCGCGATGAACGCGGAAACCGTGCGCGCAATCCGGCAAGCGGTCGACTCGCTGCCGGACATCTACCGCGAAACGGTGACGCTTCACTATTTTTCGGGCCTGCAGTATGAAGAGATCGCCGCGCTGCAGGGCGTGAGCGAAGGAACGATAAAATCGCGCATGTCGCGCGCGAAGGGGAGGCTTTGCGAAATGCTTAAAGGAGGTGAAATGCATGGCTGACCGATTCGATGAAATCATGAAGGCTGCCGCCGACCGGGCGGACGCCGATGTAAACTATGCCGCCATGCACGCTTCCACACTCAAAAAGGCGCAGGCGAAAAAGCTGGCGCTCAGGAGGAACGTCCTCCGCTACGGCTCCGTGGCCGCGGCGGCCGTGCTGCTCATCGGCGCGGGAATCGCGGCGTTCGGCGGCGGCCTCGCCGGCATGAGGGCGAAATCCGGGGATCAGGCGTATTTCGCGGCGGAGCAGCCCGCCGCGCTTGAGAGCACGAAGGATTCCCTCGGCGACGCGATCACTAACGGCGTCGCGCCCGCCGACGGCGCTGGCGGCGCGGCCGCAACTTCCGCGCCGGAAACGATCAGCCCGCCCGTCTGTGGACTTTCCGGCTGCGCGCTCTACTGGGCGGAGCAGGAACTGGAGCTTCCCGCGGTGACCTTTGGCGAAAGCGCCAACGTCGAGTCCGACGAAACGCATTTCCTCTACACTGTGACGGGCTGCGCGAGCGAGGATTTCGACGCTTATGTCGCTCTCGTGAAGGATATGTACCCGGGTAGCGCGCCCGCCGACGAAGAAAGGACCGCGTGCGACGTATCAAGCGTTTCGCTGGAACTCATGGACGGCCAGTACCTATTCACCGTGTCCCTTGCGGACGGGGTACTGACGATCAGCGTGCAGACTATTGAAGCTTGACGGCCCCGTAATGCAGCGCGGCTCCCGCTTTTCAGCGGGAGCCGCCTTTTTTCTATTCGATCCATCCGAATTACGGCGTGCGGTCGTACCCGAGATCCTTGTCGAAATGCTGGTAATCCTTGACGGAGTCCCAATCCCCGCCCCATTCCCAACCGCGCGCGGTGAAGAGCTTGTAGGCGAGGTCGTCGTGGTCTATCTTGCCGGAAAAATCGCGCGCGCGGTCGACGTAATCCCCTGCGTTCGCAGGGTACACGCTGCCGTCCGCCTTGACGTAGGGGTTGAGCAGGGGGTTGATGTCGATGGCCGCGCCGAAGCTGTGCAGGGAAAGTTTCTTTGTACCCGCGACGGGCCGGTAGTTGAAAGCCGAGGTGTTGTTGGCCTGCATGGAAAGCTCGTCGTCCGCCGCCTGGCCGTACTCGTCCACCAGCTTGATCGAGGTAAACGGATATTCCGCCTGGTAGAGCTCGTAGAAGATTTCCATGACCTCGTCGGCAAGCTGCAAGTTTACGATCAGTTCGCCCTCATGCACCTCGCCCTCGAAATCGTAGTAGAGCAGCTTCACATAACGCAGGTCGTCGTAATGGATGGCGATGTCCGAATCGTCCTCGGGATAACTCAGGCCCGTGATGCGCACCTTGGTCTCATCGTTGAGTTCGATGTAATAGAAGCCCTCCGCAAGCTGCACGCGGCCGTCGTCCGCGGTCGGCTCGGGCGTGGGCGCCAGGGTGGACGGGGGGCTCGACGAGGAAGGCGCGATGGTCGCCGTCGGGACCGTAGTCACGCCAACCGGCGCAGAGGTTTCAACCTTAGGCGCAAGGTTGCAGGCGGGAATTAACAGCACAAGGAGCAATGCGAAAAATACGAGAAGAACACGTCTCATCGCCGCTCATTCCCTTTCCCGCCCGCCGTCCCCGTCCGGACCGGTAGGCTTATCCTCCCCGTCCGGGGGAAAGTCGACAGACGCGACGTTTTCATCGAGGCAGCCGTCGGTCAGGGCC
>DATMYG010000301.1:0-2059 GCA_035561055.1 Clostridia bacterium
GTATTTCTATGCCAATATGGACGACGAGGTCGGCACGTATACGGCCCATTTCGGGAACGAGGCCATTTCCGACGGCAGCAGTTCCATGAATGTGACCGACGAAGGCACCGATTTCACGCTTGAAGGCGTCATCTACGTGACCGCCGCGGCGGCCGGACGGACATGGTTTTTAAATCCCGTCTATCAGGCAGCCGACGGCAGCGTCTACGCCATAAACGGAAGCGGCACATCCTCGAGCGGGGATACCAGCGAGGGAGCTGCGTTCTGGCAAACCATCAGCGCCGAGTATACCGTGACCCAAGACGGAAAGACGACGACCGACAGCATTACGGCAAAGATCGGCATCATCCTCATGTATGTGCCGGAGCGGCTGCGCTTCATCCAGTTCGGCTCCGACGGCGCCGTGCTCACCCTGGAAGAATACGCCCCCGGCACGCTGCCGGAAACGATCAGGCCCGAGGCGGACGCGGCGTATCTCGTCGTGGAAACGTACAAAACCGCCTTCGACGGCAAGACAACGGTATCGCGCACGCTCTACGAGCGCGGCGCGGAATACATCGACGCTTACAGCGCGCGCGAGGATGGAATCTGCGTTAAGCAGGCAACCGCGCTGGACTGGGGAAAATAACGAAGCTGCATGGAAAAACCGCCGCGGCACTATGCCGCGGCGGTTTTCATATGTTCGATGAAATTCTCTTATGTCTTACGCCGCAGGGTTCATGCACATGCCCACGAACAGCACCGCGCCGCTCGCATCGACGATGGCGTAGAGGAAAGGCCGGTCGAAGACGATCCCCGCGCTGCCGGTCATGAGCCCCGTACCGCACATCATGATGGCGGTGTAGGCCGCGGCCTCGACGCCGTCCTCGTTGACGGAAACGCGGCACTGGTGCAAAACGCTGCCGATGTAGCAGTCTTCATCCGTGATGCCGGAGAAGTCCGCGTCCCGCTCGAAGGCGGCGGTCACGCCCATGGCCTTGAGCGCTTCGGAAAGCTCGAGGTCCGAGGCATTGTCGAACTTGGGCAGCGCCACCTTGACTTCGCCGTAGCTTTGCTCCTCGGCGGAAAGTACGGCGGCGAGCTTCTCCGCTTCAAGGAAGTCAGCAACGTTCTTGCCCTCGTCCGGCAGGACGAAGACCATCTTCGCGCCGTCCGCAAGGTACAGTGAGGTTTTCGCGTAATCCTCGCCCTTAAGGTAGCCGTGGTTGGTAAACGTGCCGTGCATGAAGTCGGCTGTTGCGTCCGTGCCGTCCGCGAGGGTAAAGGCGCCCTCGGCGGTATTCTCGGCGTTAAACTGGCTCGCCCACTGGTCGTAGAAATAAATCGTGTTGACGATGGTCATAATCAGCTGGTCGTTCGGCGTGAACTCGGGGTTGAGCTTGCCGCCCGTGCGCTCGTTGACCCAAGCCGCCATGGCGTCCATCGCCTCCTGCGTCGCAAGGTCCGCGCGGAAGGTTTCCGCGTAGAAATGGTCCACGGCGTTCTGCACGAAAGCGTCCTTGGGGCTGAAGCCGTCGTCAATCCAGAGGGAGTCCGCAAGGCGGAGCTTGACGATTTCGTTGTCCTTATAGAGCAGGCGGAACAGGTTGCCGCACTGGGCGGACAGGGTTTGAGCGTCCTCGACGCCGAGCGCGTCAAATAGCTGCTTTTGCGTATCGCCCGAGGCGCCGCCAGCCGCGATGGCGAGCGCGTAGTAGATGCTCAGCGGGGAGTAGCAGGCGTTTTCGCCGTCCTGGTTGAGGATTTTTGATGCGCTTTCATACGCGAAGCCGTTGAGCGCGGCGAGGAAGCTTTCCTCAACCGGGTTGGCCTCGCGGAGCGCGGACTGTGCGTCGTAATCGTCAAAGGCGATCGAATCCGGCAGCGTCACCGCGCCGAGCGGCAGAATCTCGCCGGAGGATTGCGCGTTCGTCTCCGGCGGCAGAGGGCTCAAGGTAACGAGGGGCTTCGACCCGGACTTCTCGCCGCCGCAGGCGGTGAGGCTAAGGAGCATCAGCGCCGCGAGCGCAAGCGCAAAGAACTTTTTCATATTGTTTCCACCTCCTTGTACTGCTTATAG
>DATMYG010000302.1:0-7386 GCA_035561055.1 Clostridia bacterium
TTGTTGACGAGGACGGGGCGTTCCCGGTCCCGCCACGCGCCGCGCACGATGAACAGTCGGATAAAGCGGTGGAAATTGCGCGAAAGCGCGCCGAAACCCTCCGCGGAAAAGCTCAAAATCGCCTCGGGCGTTTCGAACGACTCGTTCGCGCCCAGCGTCCACGCGAAGCCGGATGGGTTGATGCCGATGAGGCAGCGCGTGTGCGGGAAGAAGGATTCCTCGAAGATTTCCGCGTGATTTCCGCTATAGACGAGGTTGAAGCCGTAGACTCTGCCGTGTTCCTCCGAAGCGTCCGGCTCCGAGAGCATGACGAAGGGATTCGCCTTCGCCGAGCTCGCGCCGAGCTTGGAGTCGTTGACGAATACGCCGGGACAGAGCGTGCGCGCGGTTTTGTGCCGCTCGGCCGCCCACGCGCCCGTAAATGTGGTGAGTGCGTATCCCTCGGCGGGCAGGTCAAGCTGGGCGCTCATCGCGCGGCGCACAACCACGGGGGCCGCGTTTTCGTTGAGGTATACGATGCGCTCGGCGATGACGTCGCAGTCGTAGTAGGCCGTCAGGTAGATGCGCGCGCGGAGCTTCGCCGCCGCGTCCAGGAGGGTAAGGACGTGCGTCTTCATCCCTTCCCCCGCGACGGCAGAAGGGAGGCCTGTCATCTGCGGCTTGCCGTCGATGAGTTCCGCGCCTTCGACGAGAAAGTCCGTCGTGGAGGAGCCGTCCGGCAACGTGAACTCCGCGATGGGCTCGCGAAAGTCGCCGCGCCCGAGCGTACCGAAGAAGAGCCGCGCCTCGTCGAGCAAATAGGCGTCCTTCCCCCGCTCCGCCGCGACACCGGTGCCCCCGGGGGGTACGTCGTGCTTGTCCATGAGCGCGGCGTAATCGGACTGCGGCCTCAGGCGCGCGCCGTAATGCAGCAGAACCAGGTGCTTGCCCGGCTCGGCGTCGAGTATCAGGCTCGTGTTCCTCGTATCGATATGAAGGATCATCGCTTGCCGCCTCCCCAATGGATTTGCCAAAATAATACACCATCAGGGGGTAAGCGGCAAGACGCTTTGCCCGCGCTTCGCGTTGAGTCCGGCGGCGTTGGCGATGGCGGCGGCGAGGTAGTCAGCGGCGCTGAGCGCCTGCTCGAGCGTGTTGCCGTTGTGGCCGACCTCCGCGAGCAGGCAGGTGCTCGACACATGCTGGTTGTACCGCCCAGCTTTGACGCGGATGTTGCGCGCGAGTCCGTCGTCGATCCTGAGCAGATATTCGGTGAGGCGCTTGGCAAGCGCGTAGTTGGAGGCGAAGTCGGGCATTTCGTCGAAGCCCGTGCCGGTCGCGCCCTTGCCCGTGCCTACGACGAACATGATGCGCGCGACCTCGTGGCCGTCGATGACGATGTAATCCGAGGGAATGACAGGGTTGCCGTAGGAATCCCGGTGCAGATCGATGAAGAGCGTGACGCTGGGGTATTTTTCCTTATAATAAAGCATGGTTTCGAGGGAGCGCGCATAGGCCGTCGCGAGCTTGGGCGGCTCGTGGTCGGTGGTGTCGTGGATGACCTCGATGCCGTAGACGTTTCGAAGGTCTTCCGCGAGGCGTTCGCCCACGGCGACGACGTTCATCGCGTCGTCCTGGCAGCGCCAGTCGTCGCCCGGCTCGTAATCGTACTGATCGGTGGGGAAGTAGCTTTCCTTGGTATGGGTGTGATAGATAAGAACCTTTGGTTCGCTGCCCGAGAGATCCATGTTCGGGCTTTTCGGCTCCTCCGTGCCGATGAGTTCCATGAGGAAGCCGATGTCCACGTTCTCGTCGACGTCTGCCCGCTCGAGCTTGAGGGTGGGCTTCGGCGTGGCCTCCACATCGGGGTCGCCGTTTTGCGAGGCCCCGGCGAGCTTCGACGCCGCAGCGACGACGAGGATGAGGGCACAAAGCCCGATCAGAGCCGCGGCAAGCCAGCCCTTCGCTTTCGCATTCGTTTTGCGCCGGACGGCGCGCGCGTTCGTTTGCATAGGTACATCCTCCCGACCCATACTATGAGCGGCTGGACAACTTTATGCGATAAGCGTGCGCACTCCTACATAATCCATGCCGAAGAGCGCGCGGTTGATGCCGTCCGCGACAATTCTTGTCATCTCGGCGACGAGCGCGTCAATCTCCTTTGGCGTGACGATGAGCTCGCCGATGTGCTCGTGTATCACGCGGTCGGCAAGATCCTTGAGGTTTTCCTCCTCATCGTGGCGGCCGGTCGCGTCCGCGATGAGGCTGATGGTATCCCGCGCGATGGTGCCCGCGTACACGACGAGCGGCACGCCGATGGCAATGACGGGTGCGCCTAGGCTTTCCGCGTTAAGGCCGCTGCGGTTGTTGCCTATGCCCGCGCCGGGGCTGATGCCGGTATCCGTGAGCTGGATGGTCGTGCTGATGCGCGCGGCGCGGCGCGAGGCGAGCGAATCGACCGCGATGATAAGCGCGGGCTGCGTGTGCTCAACCACGCCCTGTATGATTTCCCGCGTTTCGACGCCCGTCACTCCGAGAACCCCCGGTGCCAGCGCGCTGACCTCGCGTACGGTTTCCGGTACGGCGTCCGCCATATACTGTTTGATGTGGCGCGTGACGTAGATGCCGTCCGCGACGCGCGGGCCCAGCGAGTCCGGCGTGACCGCGCGGTTGCCCAGGCCCGCCACGAGCACAGGCGCTTCGGGCGCGACGCCCTCCATCAGCAGGATAAGCTCCCGCGCAAGCGCACGCGAGACCGCTTCGCTGAGCCCCGCGGGCTTAAGCGTCAAATCGGGCGCATCCAAAGTGATGTAGCGCCCCATTTGCTTGCCGAGCCTCTCCGCCGCAGCCGTCGTCGTGATCCTGATGCGCGAAACTTGGACCCCATCAAACAACGAGTTTTCCTCCTCAACCCCTTCGAGCTCCGGATGCAGCTCGCGCGCCTCCATGGCAAGATCCGTACGTATCACTCCGTCCATATCTCCGCTCCCTTCACATGTTTCATCAGTTTATTATCCACCGGAATCGGCATGCTATTCAAAGCGAAAATCGCCGGAAACCAAAGAGAAAATATGCTTGCAATCCATATAGGCGCGTGATATAATCCACAATGTTCGAGTAAAAAAAGGGGGAAAACCGTTTTGGCAAACCATAAGTCCGCTTTGAAGCGCGTGGGCACCACCGCCAAGAAGAACCTGAACAACCGCGTCGTGAGCTCCCGCGCGAAGACCGTCGTGAAGAAGTTCGACGCCGCCGTTGAAGAGGGCGACAAGAAGGCGATCGCGTCCGTTTATACCGAGGCCGTCAGCACCGTCGATAAGGCCGCGGCCAAGGGCGTCATCCACAAGAACGCCGCCAACCGTAAAAAGGCCCAGCTCGCCAAAAAGCTCGCCGCCTCCGAAAAATAAAAAAGCATCTGCATTTATCAGGCCGGCCTTCGGGCCGGCTTGTTTTCGTTGCGCGCAACCGCCGCGCTCCCCTTATGTAAACAAGAATTGCGTTTCCTGACAAGCGCGGGTTGCTTTTCACGATACCGTGCATATGGTATCATTGAATGCATATGAAGCATTCTTATTCGGTCGCCCAAACACTCAAACGCCTGCTCGCGAACGCCGCGTCCAACGACCGGGGCGTGTTTTGGCTTTTCGCGCTTTACACCCTCGGCGCGGCGCTGCTGCCGCTGCCGGCCGTATTGCTGCCCAAGCTCGTCATCGGGGAACTGACGGGACAGGCGCGGCCGGAGTATCTGCTCCTGATCACCGCCGGGTTCTTCCTCGTGTCGACCGCGCTCAACTTTTTAAAGAACGTCGCAGACCAGAACTCATTCATGCGCATTGCGCGGCTTCGCATCGACTACATCTGCGCGCAGTTCTCCAAGCTGCTGCGCATGGATTACCCGTACAGCGAGGACGACAAGTTTCTCGACCATTATGAGAAGGCGTTCAACTCGACCAGCGGCAACAACAACGGCGTGGAGGCGGTTTACCACTCGCTCTTCAAAGCGCCCGCGATGGCGCTGACCGTACTGGCGCTCGCCGTTTTCATCGGCATAAAGAGCCCCCTGATCCTCGGGGCGATTCTCGTCAACATCGCGGCGGTCGTGTTCATCGGCAGGAAGGTGCACGCCTTCCGCTTCGGGAAAAGGGAAGAGCTCGGCCACGCGGAGCGCAGGAAGAACTATTTCCTCCAGACCACGCACGACTTCACCTATGGCAAGGATATCCGCGTGTACAGTCTGCGCGAGCGCGTCGTCAAAAACTGCCGCCGCGAAATACAGGGGTATGTGGACATCCTTTCCGTCATCGCCAGGCGCGAATACCTGTGGGGCTTCCTCGGCCTTGCGACGCTATTTATAAGCGATGCCGCCACCTACGGCCTCCTGGTGCGCGACGCCGCGCGGGGCATGAGCATCGCGGATTTCTCGATGTACCTCGCCGCAACCGCCTCGCTTTCCCTGTTTTTGAAAAACCTCTCCAAGGAGGTAACGACCATACTCAACGAGGGCGAATACGCGCACGAGCTGTTCCTCTTCCTCGACGAGGATCTCTATGGCGTGCAGGGCGCGCGCGGCCCCGTCGAAGGGGATACGCTGGAGGTCGAGTTCCGAGATGTTTCCTTCAAATACCCGCGGAGCGAGAAATACGTGTTCGAACATCTGAACCTCACCATCCGCAAGGGCGAGCGCCTCGCGCTCGTGGGCGTGAACGGCGCTGGCAAGTCGACGCTCGTCAAGCTGATGACGGGGCTATTCCATCCGACGCAGGGCGAAATTTTCATCAACTGCGTTCCCATCGGTGAGTTCAGCAGAAAGGCGCTGTTTTCGATGTTCTCGGCGGTGTTCCAGGAAGTGAACGTCATCGCCTACACGGTTCTCGAGAACGTCTCCGCCCGCCATGGGGGCGACCGTGCCCGCGCCGAGGAAGCGCTCAAAAAAGCGGGGCTTTGGGAAAAGGTCGCGTCCCTCCCCAAGGGGATGGACACCATCCTGCTCAAAGTTATCGACGAAGAAGGAGCGATCCTCTCCGGCGGCGAGGCGCAGAAGCTTGCCATCGCGCGCGCCCTCTATAAGGATGCAAACATGGTCGTCATGGACGAACCGACCGCCGCGCTCGACGCCCTCGCGGAGCAGGACATCTACGAACGCTTCGGCGAACTGACGAAAGGCAAAACCGCGCTTTACATCTCCCATCGGCTCGCGAGCACGCGCTTCTGCGACCGGATCATCTTACTCGACGGCGCGCGCATCGCGGAGGAGGGCACGCACGCGGAGCTGATGGCCCTTCGCGGCAAGTACTGCGAAATGTTCACCGTGCAGGGCAAGTACTACACGCAGGGCGCCGCGGCCGGGAAGGGAGCGAAATCATGAAGGCGAAGAATAAGCTCTCGCTGTTCCTGGCGCTCGCATGGGAGGTTTCCCCCGCGTACATCCTGCTGCTGCTCGGCTCCTCCCTTTTAGGCGGCGCGCAGCTGATGGCGAACGTGGTGCTGCCCAAATTCCTCATCGACGAGCTGACAGGCGCGCAGGACCCAAACCTGCTCTTCTTCTGGACGACGGCCATCGTGGGCGCGAACTGGGTTTTTTCGCTCGCCGCGAACACGCTTAAGCGCCAGCTCGACTATAAGAAAATCTACGTCTCCGAAATGCTGCGCGAGCGCATGGCGGAAAAGATCATGCGCGTGTCCTACGCCTGCCTCGAGGAGCCTGAAAAGCTGGACCTCAAGGAGCGCGCGGTGTTTGCGATCACGACCTTCGGCGCACTGGAAAACATGGTGAACATCCTCGCCACGCTCACGAAGGACGTCGTCGTCATCATCGGCCTCTTGGCGCTCATGGCCATGCTAAGTCCTCTCCTTGTGCTGCTGCTCGTTTTGTGTATCGGCCTCGCCGTGCTGTTCTACGGCTCCATCCGAAAGGCGCAGCAGGAATTCTTCATGAGCCTCGTCCCCGTCAACAGGCAGTACGGTTACTATGTCACGCTCTGTGCCAACGGAGAAATCCAGAAGGACGCACGCCTGTACGCGATGGAGGATATGCTCACGCGAAGCGTCAGCGACTACAACCGTAAGATCTATGAAAGCTTCGCGCCTTTCATGGCGCGCATGGGCGTGTTCAGCGCGCTCATCGACACGGTAAGTTCCCTGCAGGCGGCCATCGCCTACGGGTTCGTGGGCTACAAAGTGCTCGTCCCCGGCGCTTCGGGCGCGGTGACGCTCGGCTCGTTCGCGATGTACGTCGCGGCGGCGACGGGCTTCACCTCCACGGTGATGGAGTTTTCCATGTCGCTCATCGACCTGAACCAGACCCTTTCCTACCTCGACCCGTATATGCAGTTCATGCAGCTCCCCGAGGAGAAGGACATGAGCGGCGCTCCTTTCGAGGGCGAAATCGAGGACATCCGCTTCGAGGAAGTGACCTTCACCTACCCTGGCTCCGACAAACCGGTGCTCTCGAACGTCAGCTTCAACGTGCGCGGCGGGGAGAAGGTTTCGATCGTCGGCCTCAACGGCGCGGGCAAGACCACGCTCGTGAAGCTCTTATGCCGCATGTACCAGCCTGACTCGGGCAGAATCCTCGTCAACGGGCGCGACCTGTGGGAGTACGACCACGCCTCCTGGATGAAGGCTGTGGCGGCGGTATTCCAGGATTACCGCCTGTTCGCCTTCACCATCGACGAGAACATCATCTGTAAGGACGCGGGCAGCGACCTTATCGGCACGGGCGAAGCGCTTAAAAAGGCCGGGCTTGAGGAGAAGATGAAGGAGCTCGACATGGGCATCTACTCCATGCTCGGCAAGGCCTACGACGAAAAAGGCGTGGAGCTTTCCGGCGGCGAGAAGCAGAAGATCGCCATCGCGCGCGCCCTGTATAAAAACGCAAAGCTCGTGATCCTTGACGAACCCACGAGCGCCCTCGACCCCATCGCCGAGGCGGAAATCTACGAGCACTTCAACTCGCTCGTGGGGAACGGCACGGCGCTCTACATTTCACACCGCATGTCGAGCTCCATCTTCTGCGACCGTATCCTCGTCATCGACGGCGGGCGCGTCGCGGACTACGCGCCGCACGCTACGCTCATGGAGAACGCGGACGGGCTGTACTACAAGCTGTTCACGTCCCAGGCGGAGAACTACGAGATCGCCGAGGCATAAGGCGGTCCATAAACGCAGCGGCCCGCCGGATTTCCGGCGGGCCGCGCGTACTTTACAGGAACTTCAAAAGAACTTTTTCCCTGTACCGCTCGTATTCCTTGCCGAATTTTTCGGCGAGATACCGCTCCTCCTCCCGCGCGTACGCCTTGAAGGCGATAAAGGCGGGGATCATCGCAAGAAGATCCAGCCACGAGTTGAGCAGCAGCAACAATCCGGGCACGGTCAGCAGCAACTGAAACGCGTACATCGGGTTCAGGC
>DATMYG010000303.1:0-8365 GCA_035561055.1 Clostridia bacterium
GCTCTTCGGCTCCACGGTGCTCGTGCCCTCGGCCGCCAACCAGACCGACAGCACCCAGCCCGACGACGGCGTGAGCCCGTACTACCTCTACGGCAACTGGTCCGCGGCCAACGCCAAGAACCTCATGGACACCGCCCTCACAACCTACTCGCTTGAAAACGGCGACATCGAGATCATCATCGCCAACAACGACGACCAGGCTCTGGGCGCTATCGAGTCGATGAACGAGAAGGGCTTCAACACCGGCGAGGCGGGCGCCAGCTACATCCCGGTGTTCGGCGTTGACGCGACCACCGTCGCGCAGGACGCCATCGCCAACGGCAAGATGACCGGCACCATCAAGCAGGATGCGCAGGGCATGGCCGACGGCATCATCTACCTTGCGCAGAACGTGGGCGCAGGCAAGGCCCTCATGGCCGACACCGAGAGCTTCAACGTGGACGAGGGCGTCGCCAAGATCCGCATCCCGTACGCCATTTTCACGGGCGCGTGAGCCTTGACGCAAGCGAGAAAACTTTGGTAAAGTGAACAGAGCGGGACTGTCCCGGTTTAACCGCGACAGTCCCCTCTTTCAAAGCATATCATTCCCATTTCGACCCTGCAAAGATGGGAGAAGTCATGGAACAGTATATCCTTGAAATGCGGCATATCACCAAGGAATTCCCGGGCGTCAAGGCGCTGGACGACGTGCACCTTTGCATACGGCCGGGCAGCGTCCATTCGCTCATGGGCGAGAACGGCGCGGGGAAGTCCACGCTGATGAAATGCCTTTTCGGCATCTATGCCAAGGATTCGGGTACGATTATGCTCGACGGGCGGGAGGTCGATTTCCGCTCGCCGCGGCAGGCGCTCGACTCCGGCGTCGCGATGGTGCATCAAGAGTTAAATCAGGTGCACACGCGCTCCGTCATGGAAAATATCTGGCTCGGCCGCTTCCCAAAAACGAAGCTCGGCTCGGTCGATCACAGGGAGATGCATCGCCTTACGAAGGAGATCTTCGACGACCTTGCGATCTCCGTCGATCCCAGAGCCATCATCCGCACGCTTTCCGTCTCGCAGCGGCAGATGGTGGAAATCGCCAAGGCCGTCTCCTTCAACAGTAAGGTCATCGTGTTCGACGAGCCCACCTCCTCCCTCGCGGAAACGGAGGTGGAGCAGCTTTTCGGCATCATCCGCATGCTTCGTGCGCGCGGTTGCGGCATCATCTATATTTCTCATAAAATGAACGAGATTTTGCGCATCTCGGACGAGGTCACCGTCATGCGGGACGGCAGATGGGTCGCGACCACGCCCGCGGGAGAGCTGACGATGGAAATCCTCATCCGCCAGATGGTCGGGCGGGAAATCACCAACGTCTACCCGGAAAAGACCAATGTGCCGGGGGAGGTGGTGCTCGAGGTCGAGGGCCTCAGCGCGACCTATCTCAACCTCAGGGATATTTCGTTTAAGGCGCGGCGCGGGGAGATATTGGGTTTCGCCGGGCTCGTGGGCGCGGGGCGCACGGAGCTGATGGAAACCCTTTTCGGCGTGGCGACGAAGAAGAGCGGCACGCTTAAAAAGAACGGCAAAGCGATCCACAACCGCAACAGCACCGTCGCCATGAAAAACGGCTTCGCCCTTATCACCGAGGAGAGGCGGCAGACGGGCATTTTCGGCGTGCTCGACGTATTGGAGAACACGACCGTCGCCAACATACGCGCGTATCTCAAGCACCGCCTGTACCTTTCCAACAAGGATATGAGGAAGGACACGGACTGGGCCATCGAGACGCTCAAGGTCAAGACCCCCTCGCAGAAAACCAAGATCCGCTCCCTCTCGGGCGGAAACCAGCAGAAGGTCATCGTCGGCAGGTGGCTCTTGACCAAGCCGGATATCCTGCTCCTCGACGAGCCGACGCGCGGCATCGACGTGGGCGCGAAGTATGAGATTTACCAGCTCATGATCGACCTTGCTAAGTCCGGCAAGGCGGTACTGATGGTTTCCAGCGAGATGCCGGAACTTTTGGGCGTGTGCGACCGCATCATCGTCATGAGCAACGGCAGGATCGCCGGGGAAGTGGAAGCGAAGAAGACCTCCCAGGAGGAAATTCTCACGCTCGCCGCAAAGTACGTGTAAAGGAGCGCGCTATGGGTATCTTATTGGAGCCGTTTAGGAAACTGTTCGCGAAGCTGATGGAGAAGAAGCGCGCTTACGACGCGCTTGAGCCGCGCGACAAGAGGCGCCTGTGGGGCAATTTCCTGCTCAACAACGCCATCTACATCGTGCTCGTCATCCTCGTCATCTACGTGGAGATCATCACGCTCACCAACAACAAATTCGCCACGACCTTCCTCTCCTTCGAGTCGATCATCGATATCATGAAGAAGGCGGCCTCGGCGAGCTTTCTCGCGCTGGGCGTGGGCGGCATCATCGTGCTCACGGGCACGGATCTTTCCGCGGGCCGCATCATGGGGCTGTCGATGCTCATCTCCGCATCCCTCTTGCAAAAACCCGTCACGGAATACGCGAGCAAGATGTTCCCCAATATGGCCGCGCCTCCCATTGTGCTGGTGATCCTGCTGGTCATGGTCTCCGGCTGCATCGTGGGCATCTTCAACGGCTTCTTCGTCTCCAAATTCAGCCTGCACCCCTTCATCGTGACGCTGGCGACGCAGCTCATGCTCTACGGGCTCATCCTCATCTACATGAACATGGGCAACAACGGCGGCGCGCCCATCGCGGGCCTGACCGAGGAGTATAAGGAGGTCGTCAAGGGCACGCTCAGGATCTTCGGCGTGGCGATCCCCTACTATGTGTTCTACGCTATCGTGGCGACCGTCATCATGTGGTTCATCTGGAACAAGACCACCTTCGGCAAGAACATGTACGCCGTCGGCGCGAATCCCGAGGCCGCCAACGTGTCGGGCGTCAACGTCATGAAGACCATTATCCTCGTCTTCGCGCTCGCGGGCGTCCTCTACGGCTTTTCGGGCTTCATTGAGGCGGCGCGCGTTGGCTCCAACAACGCTTCCGCAGGCCTCAACGCGGAATTGGACGCCATCGCGGCCTGCGTCATAGGCGGCGTGAGCTTTACGGGCGGCACGGGCAAAATCTCCGGCATCGTCATGGGCGTGATATTGCTCCAGATCATCACGGTGGCGCTGCAGTGGCTAAGCGTTTCGACCAACCTGCAATATATCATCAAGGGCGCCATCATCCTCATGGCCGTGGCCATCGACATGAGGAAGTACCTGACGAAGAAGTAAGGAACAATGGATCATTGACAGTCGTATGAATGCAAACGGCCTCCACTTTATGGGCGCAGGCCGTTTTTTGCGTTATAGTGTTGTAGAGGCGGATTGTATCCTCCCGCGATGTCTTTCATCCTCGTCGTGCGGCGTTTCCCGATTGCCGATTGTTAATTCCCCTTACGGCCGCGTGATTTCATAGCTCGTTACGATCTCCACGTTTCCCCGGAGCATCGCGTAAACCGGGCAGTATTTTTCCTCGGCGAGAGCGCGGGCCTTGATCACATCCGCCTCGGCGAGGTCGGGGGAAACGAATGTAAGCGCCAGCTCGATCCTCGTGAACGCTTTAGGGTGCTCCTCGCGTACGATCCCCTTTGCCTGCGCCCGCAGGGAGGGAATGGTTTTTCGCATGCCGCGCAGCAGCGCGAGAAGCGCTGTGCTCATGCAGGAGGTGTAACTCATCAACAGCAGCTCCAGCGAGGTGTAGCCCTCCCCGGTGCCGACGGGCGGAAAGTAGTCGATCGTGATCTCGGGCTTTCCGGGCGCTGCGGCCGCGTACTTCACCTTATCGTCAAGGGTGACGAGGCTGATTGTGAGCGTGTTGCGATCCATATATGCTTCCTTTCCCCGGCGGCGTTTTCCCGTCCCTGTTTTCAGACAGTGCATCAAGGGCCGCCGCTTTTTATATACGCGCAAACGCGGGTTCTGTCAAGCGCATCTTTCGCGCCGTCAGGCTTTGTAGGCGCATACATTTCCTCCCCGCGAGGGAAAATAACGGAAAATGCGCGCGGGGTTCACGGGATGAGAAACGATATCAACAACAGGCAAATGATGTATATCCTGCTGATCACCCTGACGGCGATTACCATCATCAGCCTTCCGCAGACTATGGCCGTGGCCGCGGGCGAAGGCAGCTGGCTCACGCTGATCCTCAGTTCTTTCATTTATGCGTTCAGCGCGCTGATGATCGTTTCCCTGAACAAAAGATTTCAGGGCGAGGTGCTCTTCGATTACAGCAAGCGGCTCGTGGGCAAGGTCGGCTCCTACGTGCTCGGCGCGTTTTACGCAGTCTACTTCCTGAGCATATCATCATATTTATGCGCCACCATGTCCAACATACTGGTCAGCAATTTTTTTACGCGCACGCCGCGCTGGTTCGTGGTGCTCATCAGCATCCCCTTTTACGGGTATGCCGCGTACAAGGGCATTACGAGCGTGGGAAGGCTCAGCGAGTTCTACGGCGTAATCTATCTGGTAGTCACCGTCTCATCCTTCGTGCTCATGTTCATCCAGGGTGATATCAACAACATCCGCCCCCTGTTCATTCCGCAGGATACGCCCTCTTACCTGCGCGCGATCAAGGAGGCGATTCCCTCCTTCCTGGGCGTCGAGGTTCTCACGCTGATGCCCATCTCGGGCAAAGATCGCAAGACCGCGCCTAAAATGGCCTTTTTGACCGTGCTGGGCGTCGGTCTGTTCCTGGTGATGACCGTGGAGAGCTGCATTATGATGAACGGCATAAACGAAATTAAAAACCAGAATAACGCCCTGATTGCCGCCATCCGGCAGATTCAGATACCTGCCCTGAGCTTCTTCGAGCGCATGGATTTCATGTATCTGACGGTCGGGTTCATGGGCCTGTTCGCGGCAAAGACGATTGTGATGCTGGCGGCTTTGGAGTACTGGTGCAGGCTGTTTCCTAAAGTCAAGCGCCACTTCGTCGTGCTGGTGGTCATGCTTGCGGTGTTTCTGACGGATCTGGTTCTGTTCAACGTCAACGATCTCGCGGGGATCTATGAATCCATCTTCCTTTACGCCGGCAACGTATCGGCGCTTGTCATACCGGCGACACTCAATATTTTGGCGAGGGCAAAACGAAATGTGGCGCAGGCGGGCTAAACTGATTCTTATAATCGCACTGCTTCTTTGCATCACGACGGGTTGCTGGGACGCGCTCGACATCGAGGAGCGCAGCATCCAGACCTTTGTAATTTTGGATAAGACGGACAGGGGCTACGCCTTCTACACCGAATACGTCGTCGTCCAATCGAGTTCGTCGAGCGGCGCGGTCAGTGGCCAGAACGCGTATGAATTCAACATCGGGGAAGGCGAATCGCTCGCCGCCGCGCGCGAGGACCTGGAAGCCAAGGCCGACAATCCGATTTACCTTGGCGCCGTGAGCGCCGTGGTTCTGACCAGCAACATGGCCAAGCACGGCATCGAGGAATATATGTACAGGCTGCGCGAAATCAACGATTACCGTAAGGTTGTGCATATCTTCATCACGGATAACGCGCCGCAGGAATTTATGATTCTGGGCAAAGGAGAAACCAGCGTGGGTAAAATGGTGGAGGACACCATGCAGAACCTCGTCAAGAACAACCGGATCTGCAACATCGGCCATCTGTCCGACGTGCTCGAAGCCCTCGCGGGCCCATCGCGGTGCTTCATGCTGCCCAACGTCAACATTCATGAAAACGATATAGAAATTACGGGCTTTTCGGCGTTCAGCGGGGGCGTCTGCATCGGCGCCGTCCCGTGGGCGCAAAGCAGGGGCATCGAGTTTATCAGCATGAAAGACGCCGAGATGTACTACGATGTCCCCTTCGGTCAGGAAAAAGCTACCTTCAAGCTGAGATTGAAAAAGAAGAAGATCGAACCTTCCTATCAGGATGGAAAGATCGGCTTCTTGATCACAGAAACGTTGAATGCGGAACTCGCCTACATGTCCGAGGCGATCACATTTTACGATCAGGGTGAAGCGCAGCTTAAAGCGGAATTGGAAGACATGATCGCCAACGACATCCTGGAAACCGTTCGGATTTCCCAGAAGGAATTCCGCTGCGATTACCTGCAGTTCTCCACGTACTTTCGCATCAAGTATCCGGTGGAATACCGCACGATCTACTGGGAGGAGGAATTCCCGGACGCCGAGATCGGCGTGCAGGTGACGGTCGATTTGGATACGACCGGCAAGCACGACTTCATACCGCAGTACGAGTTTTAAGGAGAAGCCACGATGTTTAACCGGCAACGGCACGAGGCGCTGATCGATTCCCTCAAGGGGGAAAACAAAACCTTTACGGCGAGGAAAATATCCGTGGGCGCAAGCGAACTGTGGCTGCTTTACGTCAGGCAGCTCGTGGATGTCAACGCGCTTTCGCAGTTCGTCCTGAAACCCATCATGGAGCATTACGAAAGCGCGCTTGTCCGCCCTAGGGCAAACAAGGTGGCCGAGAGCGTGATCAGCGCGGTCGACTGCTGGGTGGAAAGCAACCTGAACGAGGTGGAGAACATCGTCCTCAAAGGCATGGCCGTGCTGCTGTTCGATCACGACGAGCGCTATGTCGTCGTCAACCTCAAGGATGTTCCGCACCGCGGCATCCATACGCCGGACTTCACTTATTCGATAATCGGTCCGAAGGACTGCTTTGTGGAGAACCTCGACGTCAACCTCTCGCTGATCCGCTACAGGCTCAAGGATCCCAAGTTGAAAATAGACATGCTTGAGCTGGGCAGGCGGTCGAGGACGGGCTTTGCGGTCATCTACATAGAGGATATCGCCAACGTGCAGATGGTGAGCGATGTCAAGGCCCGGCTCGGGAGCATCGATACAGACGGCATCTGGGGAACCGGGGAGGTGCAGGGTTTTCTGAGCAACACGAAGCACGACCTGTTCCAGCAATCCCGGCTCACGGAGCGCTCGGACGCGGCGTGCGAGGCCATCCTTGAGGGAAAGGTGGTGCTCCTTGGAGACGGCGGCCATGCCGCCGCGATCCTTCCAACCACCTTCAACGAATCGCTGCTTTCCAGCGATGACCGCTACGGCAACAAATTCTTCGGCCTGTTCGCGGGAATCATCCGCTACGCCGCCGTGCTCATTACCCTGTGCGCGACCTCAATTTACGTCGCGCTGGTATCGTACCATCCCGACGCGCTGCCGAGCAACTACGCGATTCTGCTGACCAATCTAAGGCAGAACGTGCTCTTCCCGGCCACGCTGGAGGTGCTGATCGTGGAACTTATCCTCGAGCTCGTGCGGGAAGCCCTCCTGCGCGTACCCAGCAAGATCGGCACGGCGATCGGCATCGTCGGCGCGATCGTCATCGGCGACGCGGCGAGCGCGGCGGGCATATTCGACTCGCTGGTGCTCATACTCGTCGCCTCCTCGCTGCTGGCCTCCTTCGCCATGCCGGATTATTTCTCGATGAACCCGTTGCGCATTTTAAAATTCTTCGTAATCATCATGACCGGCCTGATGGGCTTCTACGGGTTCGTGCTGGGGATGAGCCTGATTCTGACCAACCTCGTTTCGATAGACAGCTTCGGCGTGCCCTTCTTCGCGCCGTTCGCACCGCACAACCGGTACGATTTCAAGCGCGCGTTCATCTTTACCCGGAGCACAAGCTCGCTTCGCATGCAGTACATGCGCACCAACGACGACACAAGAAGCTCCTACGCGCATGAAAACCTTAAGCAGAAACCGGAAAAAGACGGCAAGAAGAATCAGGACGAGTGAGGCGCGGCTTTGGGGCTCATGCGCCGTACTGGAACTTAAGCACCCGCATGGCGCGAAGCGTCAGCCACTTGCTCTCCTGCCCCGCGGATTCAAAAGGCACGAGCATCCGCTCGCCCGCATAGGCGTTTTCAAGGCTCCATCTGCCCGAATCGTTCTGCTTGGAGAGGGTGAGCCGCAGCGCCTCGTCCATGCGCGCGTCGCGTATGCAAAGCGCCGAGAGGATATCCAGTATTTCCAGCGCGTCCGTCTGGTACATCAGCGGGAAGCCGAACTTCTTCCAGCCGGGCTTCGAGGTCTTGCTCGGGTCGTGGCTGCGCTTGTGGATGTGGTGAATCAGCATGAATTCGGCGCATTTTCGGATCGTTTCCTCGACTGCGGGCGTCCTCTTTTCCGCGGGGATCGCGCTAAGGGCCTTAAGCGCCTTGACCACGCCCATATGGCAGGTATGCCTGCCCCAGCACATCTCATAGCGGTCGTAGGGCGGGATCTGCGGCTCCGTCTCGACGCCGTCGTTGAGGCGCATGTATGCCGTGAGCCAATCGACGCCTTTCCACAGCCTTGGGTCGTCCACATAGCCGAAGCGGATGAGGCTCCACACCATGTTGCCGGTCAGGCAGGG
>DATMYG010000304.1:0-2438 GCA_035561055.1 Clostridia bacterium
ACCTTGAAGCCCGCCTTGTAGCCGATGGAGAGCTTGAGCATCTCGGGGCGCTTTTTACCGCAAATGCCGCCCACACGCACGCGATTTTCGCCGATCTGGGTCAAAGTCGCCTTCGAGAGGTCGACCGTCACGTCCGGCGTGATGTAGCCGGCCGGGTCGTGTACCTCGTAGAGGATCTGCTCCTTAAGGGACTGCTCGCTGATGATACCGCCGCAGTCCGGGGCCTTGGTGACGACGAAATCGTCGTTCGAAATTTCCGCAATCGGGAAGCCAAGCTCGTCCAGGCGCGGCACGTTGCGCCAGCCGTAATCGAAGTTGCCGCCCGCGCCCTGGCCGCCGCACTCCAGGAGATGTCCCGCCATGATGCCGCGCGCGAGGTTGTTCCAGTCGTCCGCCGCCCAGCCGAGGCCATGCATAATGGGCGCGAGGAACAGCGCGGAATCGGTGGAGCGCCCCGTAATGACGACGTCCGCATTCTCGCGAAGGCAGGCGAGCGTGGGCTCGTGCCCGAAGTACACGTTGGCGTTGACGATCTTGTCCTTAATCTCCATAAAATCGCCCACGTCGTCCATGTTGTCGAACTTGACGCCCGCCGCAAGCAGCTCGTCGATCTTCCCCGTCAGGTCGTCGCCCGTGACATAGCCGATCTTATAGCCCTTGAGGCTCTTCTCCTCGGCAATCTTCCTGAGGCCCTCGACGCAGCCCTCGATGTTCATGCCGCCCGCGTTGGTGAGGATGCGGACGTTGCGCTCCTTCGCGTCGCCTGCGATCTCCTTCATCAAATCGAGGAAATCGCGCGCGTAGCCCGCCTGCGGGTTGGTCAGCTTCTGGCGCGCCATGATGGAAAGCGTCAGCTCCGCCAGGTAGTCGCAGGCCATGTAGCCGATGTCGCCGCGGCGCACCATATGGATCGCGGCGTCCGGACTGTCTCCCCAGAAGCCCTGCCCGCCGCCGATTTTCACCTGAGCCATATTTGCCCTCTCCCTTCTCAGTACAACGTTGTAGTATACTGATATAGTACCATGTTTTGCACAAAAGTCAACCGGAGAGAACGCGATTTGACGAACGGCAGGCGAGCATATATCATGGAAAACGATGGAGGGATTGGCACATGGGGACGATCAAGCAGATTGCGGAATATACGGGATATTCGCCCACGACGGTTTCCATCGTGCTGCGCGGGTGCGCGGCACAAAGGAACATACCGGATTCGACCGTGCGGGTCATCCTCGAGGCCGCGCGCGAACTCGGTTACCAGCCCAACATCTCCGCCAGGCGGCTTCGGAGCGACGAACCGCTTAAAAAGAGCATCGCCGTCTTCTGGACGGTCGATTTCAGGGCGGTGCTCGTCGCCAAATTCCTGCGCGGCGCACAGCGCTACATTATGGAACACTTGCTCGACGCGGAGCTTGTCGTGCGCCCGTATTTGCCCGAAAGGCTGCATGAAATCGCCACGCCGCGGACGCTGAGCATGTACTCCGGCGCGATCGTATGCACGGCCGCGCGCAACGACCTCGCCTACATCGAAGGACTTTCGACGACCTGCCCGCTCGTCTTTTACAACAGGACCTCGGAAAAATATCCCTATGTGGGCGTGGACAACGCGGCCGTGGGCAGACGCGCCGCAAAAATCCTCCTTGCGGACGGGTGCAGGCGCGCCATCGCCGTCGCCGAGCACGCGGAAATGGACTATGCGTCGGCGCGCCTTGCGGGCTTCGCGGGCGAAATGAAACGCGCGGGGCTGCCCGTGCAGGTCGTGAAAGCGCGGGACAGCTCCATCGCTCAGGGGGTTGCCTGCGCGGGTGAATTCCGCCTTGGCGCGGAGCGCGCGGGCGCGTTCGTCCTGTCCGACTATGTCGCGCTGGGCGTGCTTCGCCGCCTCGCGGACGAGGGAAGGAAAGTACCGGACAAAATCGAGGTCATCGGCGTGGGCACGAACGAACCGGACCTCTACAACTGCGTTTCCCCCAGTTTGACGACGCTGGAAATCCCCATCGAGGAGATGGCCTACGGCTGCGCGGGCGTGCTGGACGCGCTCTGGCAGAACCACGCCGTCCCCGCCGAAACGATGATTCCGTTCGAGCTTCGAAAGGGCGGGTCTACAAGGTGGGCTTAATCCATGCTCTTCGCGCCGCCAACCGGATAAGAGGCATCCGCTCCATATACAGAACGCCATCCCAAAGGGCGGCGTTCGCGTTGTGCGGCTCTCTTACAGCTCGCCCGCGTTGAGGCCCAGCGTGTTGATCACGTGGCGGATGTGGATGTTCATGGCGCTCTTGGCTCCCGCGCCGTCCCTGAGGCGCAGGAAGCTGCACATATCCCTGTTGTCGTAAATGACGATGTTCTTGAGCGCGTCGGTATTGTCGCTTATCGCCATGGCCTCGGTCACAGCCGCGTTGATGATGGGAAACAGGCGTATGATGAACTCGTTGTGCGAG
>DATMYG010000305.1:0-4467 GCA_035561055.1 Clostridia bacterium
CGCAGGGCTCCGCCCCCCGCGAGGATCACGGGGCGTTTCGCCTGCTTCATCAGCGCGAGCGCGCGTCCGATGGCCTCCGCGCCCGCGCACGGGCGGGATTCCGGCTCCGCCGGGCGGTAAGGCCGCTCTTCGATCGCCGCACATTGCACGTCCATGGGCAGCATGACGGCCACGGGGCCGCCGCGCCCGTTCTTCATCAGCGAGAAGGCGCGGCGCATAATGCGCGGCAGTTGCTCGGCGGACTCAGCGCGCCAGACGCGCTTGGCGAGCGGCTCTAGCGCGCGGGAGATGTTGCCGTCCTGATAGCGCTCCACCTCCTGTAGCACACCCACGCCCTTCATATGGATGTGCGTGTCGCCGCACAGCTGCAAAAACGATGTGGAGTCCACATACGCCGTCGCGAGGCCGATGCAAGCGTTGAGCGTGCCGGGGCCTATGGAAGAAAAACTTGCGAGCGGCTTCCCGCTCACGCGGAAGTATCCATCCGCGATGGCGGCGGCCGCCTGCTCGTGCTTGACCTGGATGTATCGGATGCTTCCCTGCGCCTTGCGCACGGCGTCGAACAGGCCCATCACGCCGTGGCCGGGAATGCCCAGTATGTACGATACGCCTTCTGAAATCAGCGCGTCGACGACGATCTCTCCGCCCGTTCGTTTCATAATAAGCCTCCGTGATGTGATAGTATCATCATCCTGTTTTTTTCGCCTCAAGTCAACCGATGTCCGCAACTCGGTTTCTTCATGCGCAACCGATTATGCAAGAAATTTTGAGGATCGGCGCTTGACAAACCGGAGCGATTTGATATACTGGTTGCGATAATGAAAAGGAGGATTGTTGATGTCGGTCTCGGAGGGTATGGCCTGCCCCAACTGAATACGGGTGCGGAAGATATGCGCGCTTGTTAAGCGTACCTTCCGACGGATACGCCTGAGAGACTGCTTCAATCATATATATAAAAGCAGCACGGCAGCGGCCGCGCTTTTTTATGCCCGCAGGGAAGCATTCTGCACGGATGTGCGGCGTGTTCCCGCGGGCATTTTTGCGTAAAAAAGAAAGGGAAACAACCATGGATCGCAACAGAATATTGGAATTTGACGTCATTTTGAACCGGCTCGCTTCTTTCGCCATGTCGGAGAGCGCGAAGGCGCGTTGCCTCGCGCTCGAGCCGACGCTCGACGAGCGGGAAGCAAAGCGCCGCCTTGCGGAAACATCCGAGGCGCGGCGCATCCTCGAGGGGATGGGCGCGCCTCCACTTACGTCGATGGCGGAGCTTACGAAGCTTATCGCCCTTATAGAGGCGGGCGATATGCTCATGCCGGATCAGCTTGAGCGCTTCGCGTCGTTTGCGGTTTCATGCAGGCGCATGAAGCAGTACCTGCGCCGCGCGGAGTCGACCGGCAGCGAAATTGCGCTCTACGGCGGCTCCATCGCAGACCTCTCCGAGCTGCAGGCGGAAATCGAACGCTGCATACGGAACGCGCAGGTGGACGACAGGGCAACAAACGCGCTGCGCGATATCCGCAGAGGTATGCAGGGCGTTGCGGAGCAGATCAAGGCTAGGCTCAACGCCATACTCGCAAGGAACAAGCAGTGGTTCTCAGATAGCTACGTGTCCATGCGCGGCAGCCACTATACGCTACCCGTGCGGCGCGAGCATAAAAACGATGTGCCGGGCGACATGATCGAAATTTCCAACACGGGCGGCACGTGCTTCATCGAGCCCGCAGCGGTCGTTAAGCTGCAGCGCGAGCTCGCGGCGCTCGAGGTCGAGGAGGACGCGGAGATCCGCCGCGTGCTCTATACCCTTACGGCACAGGTCGGGGACGAGTTGCCGGGCATTCGCCGCAACATCGAGGCGATGGAACTTTTAGACTTCCTCTTTGCCAAGGGCGCGCTGAGCGTCGGCATGAAGGGCGCGTGTCCGGTGCTGACCGCCGAGCGCAGGCTCGCCGTACACACGGCGCGCCATCCGCTGCTGGACGAGGCGATCGCCGTGCCCCTCGACCTCGAGCTTGGTTCAGGCACGCGGGGCGTCGTCGTCACCGGACCTAACACCGGCGGCAAGACCGTCGCGCTCAAGACCGTAGGCCTTTTGTCGCTCATGGCGCAGAGCGGGCTGCATGTGCCGGCGGCGCAAGGGAGCGTGTTCCCGCTTTTCGACCTCGTGCTGTGCGACGTCGGGGACGGGCAGAGCATTACGGAAAACCTCTCCACCTTCTCCTCGCACATGCAAAACGTCATTCAGGTGCTGCGAGAGGCCACGGCGGAATCCCTCGTGCTGCTCGACGAGCTCGGCTCCGGCACGGATCCCGCGGAGGGCATGGGCCTTGCCGTTGCGATACTCGAGGAGTTGTGCCTGCGCGGATGCCTGTTCGTCGCGACCACCCATTATCCCGAGGTCAAGGCGTTCGCGCACGCGCGCGAGGGTCTCGAAAACGCGCGCATGGCCTTCGACCGGCAGAACCTCAAGCCGCTCTACCGGCTGGAGATGGGCGAGGCGGGGGAGAGCTGCGCGCTCTATATCGCCAAGCGCCTCGGCCTGCCGGAGCACATCCTGCAAAACGCGGGGAGGGCGGCGTACCGGGCGGATGGCGCGGTGCAAAAAGAAGCCTCTTTCCCTGCATTCGCGGGGGGGCAGGCGCGCGCCCATGCCTCGCGCATCGTGCGGGACGTGCCGGAAAAAGCCGCTTCGACGCGCGCGGCGCGCTTCAACATCGGGGACAGCGTCGTCGTCTATCCGAGTAAAGAGATCGGTATCGTCTACGCCCAGGCAAACGACAAGGGCGAGGTCGGCGTCCAGGTTAAAAGGGAGAAGAGACTCGTACCCCACACGCGGCTTAAGCTCTACATTGCGGCCGCCGAGCTGTATCCGGACAATTACGATTTTTCGATTGTCTTCGATACCGTCGCCAACCGCAAGGCGCGCCATCTGATGGGCAAACGTCACGTGGAAAATAACGCTGTCATCGTGAGAGAGGGAGAGGAGCACCCTGAGCCACATTAATCTTATTGATTGAACAAGGGAGAATTCCGTATCCCCTTATAGCGGATCGCGTGGATTGCCGTTCTATACCGTAGGCGGCTGGAAGCCGAGGCCGTAGGCGGCGTCGTATGGGCAGAACATGATCAGCGCGCCTTCGTCTATGCCATAGACCAGCTTTTTAATGCGGTGCGCCTCCGCGCGGCTGCACGCGCACATAAGAACGCGCTTCTGCGCGCCGGTGAACGTACCCATCGCGTCGATCGAGGTCACGCCGCGCTCGATGTCCGCATTGATGCGCGCGGCGATTTTTTCACCCGCGTTCGTGACGATGATGGCGATCTGGCCCGCGGTCAGGCGGTAGGTGATCTTGTCGATCAGCACAGTCGCGACCACCGTCATCAAGATGCCCTGCAGCACCGCGTCGATGCGTTTGAACACGACGCCGCCGAGCAGGATGACAAAGCCGTCCGTAATAATCGAGAGCGTGCCTATGGAAAGATGCGGCATCTTTTTCCTCAGGCTCATAATTAAAAAGTCCGTGCCGCCCGTGGAGGAGCCGCGCCGATAGATCAGCGCGAGCCCCGCGCCCGCGAGCGCGCCCGCGAACAGCGCCGCCATGATCGCGTCGCCCGTATATACCGGCAGCAGCGGAAATACCAGGTCCAGGAACACCGTCGAAATCGCCATGGTTTTGAGCGACTTTATAAGGAACCACTTGCCGAGCGTCCGGTAGCTGAACAGCACCACGGGGATGTTGAACAGAAGCGTGCATATGCCTATGGGCAGCCCCGTGTAATGGTTTATGATCACGGAAAGGCCTGCGATGCCGCCCGGTGCGAACTGCGCGGCCGAGGCGAAGCTATAGATACCCGCGGCGTACAGCGCGCCGCCGATGATATCCATAGGGATGTCCCGGAGTAAATCGATCAGATTCTGCTTCAACTCTTTGCGCATATGCTCACGCCCCCTTTGGCCGCACCCGCGACGCCGGTTGTTCCGGCAATTTTCAGTATAGCAAATGCGCCATTGTGATGCAATGCGTGGGGTATACGCAAAGCCCATCCCTCTGCGGAAGGATGGGCTTGTGAGCGTATAAGAATTATCGAACGGACTAAATCCCCATTTCCTTTTTGACTTCTCCGAAGCAGCGCACCGCGAAATCGAGGTCTTCCTTCGAGTGCCCCGCGGAAACCTGCGTGCGGATGCGCGCGCGGCCCTGCGGCACGACGGGGTAGAAGAAACCCACGACGTACACGCCCTTCTCGAGCATGCGCGCGGCGAATTCCTGTGCGATGCGCGCGTCGTAGAGCATTACAGGCACGATGGGATGCGTGCTTTCGGGCACGTCGAAGCCGAGCTTGCCGAGTTCGGCGCGGAAGTAGCGCGTGTTCTCGTGCACCCTGTCGCGAAGAGCGGTCGATTCCGTGAGCATGTCGAGCACCTTGATGGACGCTGCGCAGATCGCGGGCGCGACCGTATTGGAG
>DATMYG010000306.1:0-9599 GCA_035561055.1 Clostridia bacterium
GTACCATTGGGATATAAAATTGAAGATAAACGTATGGTGATAGACCCGGATACCGCCTTGCTTGCGCGGGATATTTTCCGTCAGTATGTGGCATGTAGGAGCATCCGGGCGCTTAGACAATATGTGATGGACAAGCACGGAATTGTTTATTCGCACACGGGCTTGAGAGAGCTTCTAAGTAACGAGAGATACATCGGCATGGCGCACGATCAAGCGAACTTCTGCGAGCCGCTTATCGACCGTGCATCCTTCGAGATAGCTCAGTCGGCAATGCGCGAACGCGCCCAGCGAAACGGTTCAACGAGAACTGATTGGGTATATCTATTCGCCGGGTTGGTCTACTGCGCGGAATGCGGAAATCGCTTGAGCGTCCATACCGTTGACAAGAAGTACATCTATTACCGCTGTACACGGTATGACAAACTGCATATGTGCGTCCATAAAAAACGCACAAGCGAGTTGGTGCTGGAAGAATGGCTATTGAACAACATGCTATCTAGAGTATCTGCATTTAACACTCATATAGCGAGTGCAGATACCCCTCGCGTCGGTGCAGATGAATCGAAAATCAAACGGAAGATGGAAAAGCTCAAGGACTTGTATTTGAACGATCTGATAGAGCGCCCCGAATATGAGGCTGAATATATCGCCCTGCGCGATACGTTGATAGCAACAAAGCAAGAAGCGCCAGCGCCACAGCAGATAGATTTGACCGCGATGCGAGCGGCATTATCTGACTATAAAATGCTGTCGAGAGAAGCGCAGAAAGAGTTTTGGAGCAGGACGGTCAGGAAGATTATCATAACAAATGATGAGCAAATTTCCATTGTCCTATCTTCGCCATACAGCAATTAGCCAACGGGCAACTGGCCCGGCAAAACCGTGGGCGTCGCGCGCGGGGTTTGCGAGCGCGGCGGGAAACGGTACATCTTCGTCGACCTGCCGGGAACGTACTCGCTGGGGGCGCGCTCCCGCGAGGAGGAGATCGCGCGGGATTTCGTGGCCTCCGGCGAGGCGGACCTCGCGCTCGTGCTGCTGGACGCGACCTGCCTCGAGCGCTGCCTGAATCTCGCGCTGCAGACGATCTGCACCGCCGAGAAAACCGCCCTGTGCGTGAACCTCATGGACGAGGCGGCGAAAAAGCGCGTTTCGGTCGATCTGGAGAAGCTCTCCGGGCTGCTCGGCGTCCCCGTCGCAGGCACCGCCGCGCGCAGCGCAGAGGGGTTTGACTCACTGTTCGCGGCCATCGACACGGCGCTCGCCGCCCCTTCCTCGCGGCGCTGCGACGCGTGCGCGGACTCCGCCTGCCGCGCGTTCGACTACGCGGGAGAGCTTTGCGCCCAGTGCGTTTCCACCGGCGCGTCCGCGCGCGCGGAACGGGACCTGAAGGTCGACAGGATCCTCACCGGCAAATACACGGCCGCCCCGCTGATGCTGCTCTTGCTGCTGCTCATATTCTACATTACCCTCAAAGGGGCGAATTACCCATCGACGCTTCTTTCCGGCCTGTTCTCCTCGCTGGAGACGCCGCTTTTGAATCTGCTCCTCTCGCTGGGCATCCCGGCATTCGTCTGCCGCGCGCTCACGGAGGGCATGTACCGCGTGCTTGCGTGGGTGATCAGCGTGATGCTGCCGCCCATGGCGATTTTCTTCCCGCTCTTCACGCTGCTCGAGGACCTGGGCTACCTCCCCCGCGTGGCCTTCAACCTCGATGATAGCTTTCGCCGTTGCCGCGCGTGCGGCAAGCAGGCGCTCACCATGTGCATGGGCTTCGGGTGCAACGCGGCCGGCGTTTCCGGCTGCCGCATCATCGATAGTCCGCGCGAGCGGCTCATCGCGATACTGACCAACAACTTCGTGCCCTGCAACGGCCGTTTTCCGCTGCTTATCGCCGTCATCGCGATGTTCCTCGCCCTCTCGGGGGGCTCCGCGCTCGGCGCGCTTCTGTTGACTCTGTGCGTGCTCGCGGGCGTTGGCATGACCTTCGTAGCGTCGCGTCTGCTCTCCGCGACGCTCCTGCGCGGCGTTCCCTCCTCCTTCGTTCTGGAGCTGCCCCCGTACCGCGCGCCGCAGGTCGGCCGCGTAATCGTGAGGAGCATATTCGACCGCACGGTGTTCGTGCTCGGCCGCGCGGTTGCCGTCGCCGCGCCCGCGGGCGTCGTTATCTGGCTGCTCGCAAACATCCACGCGGGTGGCGGCACGCTGCTTTCCACAGTGACGGGCTTCCTCGATCCCTTCGCCCGCGTCTTCGGGCTGGACGGGGTGCTGCTCACGGCCTTCATACTCGGCTTCCCGGCCAATGAAATCGTATTGCCCGTCGCGGTAATGGCGTATCTGCAGCAGGGGAGCGTCGCGCACCTGCCCGCGCTCGAAGAGCTGCGCGCGCTTCTTGTCAGTAACGGCTGGACGTGGACGACGGCGGTGTGCGTTTTGGCTTTCTCGTTGTTCCACTGGCCCTGTTCGACCACGCTGATCACCGTGAAAAAAGAAACGGGCTCGTGGCTCTGGACGCTTGCCGCGGCGCTGCTGCCGACGTGCATCGGGTTTGGCGTATGCTTCCTGATCGCGGCGCTCACAAGGCTGTTCACATAAAAAAAGCCGCGTGACGCGGCTTTTTGCTTCGGTTGGTTCACGCCCCCGCCGCCTGCTTCTCGGCCGCGGTGATCGTGTTCTGCATGAGCATGGCGACAGTCATAGGCCCCACGCCGCCCGGCACGGGCGTAATATGAGATGCCTTCTCCCGCACCGCGTCGAAGTCCACATCCCCGCACAGGACGCCGTTTAAGTCGCGGTTGTTGCCCACGTCGATCACGGCCGCGCCTTCCTTTACCATATCAGCCGTCACAAGCCTAGGGCTTCCCGCCGCCACCACGAGGATGTCCGCGCGCACGGTAATGTCCGGGAGGTCGCGCGTCTTAGTGTGGCAGACGGTGACGGTGCCGTCCCTGAGCATCAGCTGCATCGCCATGGGCTTGCCCACAATGGCGCTTCGCCCCACGACCACGCAGCTTTTGCCCGCGATCACGATGCCTTCAGAATCGAGCAGCTCGATCACGCCCGCGGGCGTGCAGGCCGCCATGTCGTCGCGGTCCCCTCCGATGAGGGCGGAAAACGCGTCCACGTCCTTCTCGCGCGCGATGCGCTGCATGACGGTTTTTTCGTTGATGTGGCCTGGAAAGGGAAGCTGGCAGAGCACACCGTGGACGCTTGCGTCCGCGTTGAGTTCGTCGATAAGCGCGACGAGTTCCTGCTGCGCAGCCGTTTCCGGCAGCGGGATAAAGCGTGCGAGAATGCCCGCGTCCCGGCAGACCGCGCACTTGCGCTCGACCAGCCTGTGGGATATGGGATCGTCCCCAACTAAGACGATCGCAAGGCAGGACTCCACCCCACGCGCCCTGAGCGCCTGCGCCCTCTCGCGCACGCGCGCGACGACTTTCGCCGCGACCGCGCGTCCGTCTATGATCTTCGCCACCATATCGATTCCCCCTGTCCTCGCCCGCGCATACGGGCGCATACTTTTACTATCATATACCGGTTCCTCCATGGAACTCAAGCGTTTTCGCGCAGGGCCTTTCGGGCGGCGCTTGTTCACAGTATCATAATTTGTAGAAGGGACTCGTATATGGTATAATTTACTGTATTAACGGAGTTCGCAACCCTCCGTTCAGGCAGGAAGGTTCATGATTTTTCGCAACAGCATAAAAAGCATCCTCCGCACGCCCGTCAAGACCGTGTTGTTCGCGCTTTTAATCGCGGCGGTGACGGCGTTTTTGTACCTTGGCGTCAACACGTGGACGGCGAGCGTCGACATGCTGCGCGAGTGCGACGAGAACTGCACGACCATCGTGACGATGGAATACCTCGGCGACAGCTACCCCTACGAAGCCGCTTACGACGAGGGGATGGTCAACGAGGTCGCGGGCATGGACTTCGGCGCCATCGCCGAAAACAAAAACGTGCTGCTCTGGCAGCCCACTGAGCTTTCCATAGGCATTGCGGAAGGTTTCGTCGCGCACTCCGAGTCCATGCTGTATACCGACCTGTGCGTTCTTGTGGTGACTAAGATCCATCAATTCCAGGAAAACGGCCCGTATTACGGTACGCTCGTCGAAGACCTTTACTCCTACCGCGGCTATTCCCCAGGGCGCGCCGTCTACGTGTATGACGACATGCTTGAGGACATCGACTTCGTGCCCGACCCGAACGCGACTTATGTGCTTTTCGGGACCTGTACCCCCTCCGGGACGTCGCTGGAGGTGCAGTTGACGCATTTCAACAATTCTATGGCGGAGCTTTCCGGCATAGATTGCGACGCCGTCATGCCATACCAAGAAATCGAATCGCTTGAGGAGCTGCACGCGGACGAGGACAACATCTTCCTGAACATCGCGGATTACTACAACGTGATGAGCAATAAGCTCTACATTTACCGCACGGAATCCCTCGCAGAGCTCGAGGAATTCAACCAGAATTATATGCGCGTGCTCTCCGGCCGCCTGTTCACCAGCGAGGAGGCACAAGCCGGTGCGAAGCTATGCGTGATTTCGGAAACGCTCGCGAACGACCGGGAGCTGAAGGTCGGCGATACGCTCAAGCTGCGCATGCCGGAGGGCAGCGCCTCCCTGCCAGCCACGTTCTTCTGGGGCCAGAGGCTGACCCGGCAGGAAGGCTATACGATCGTCGGCATCGTAAGCTATTACGAAGGTTATCAGTTCAACGTCTATGTGCCCGCCGTACCCGCGTCGCCGCAGGCGGTGCACTACATCTATAAGCTCGGTCAGGCGACGATCAAAAACGGCACGGCCGACGCATTCCTCGCCCAGATCAAACCCCTTTTACCCGCGCGCGTCGCCCTCTCCGTTTACGACCAGGGCTACCAGGCGACGGCGGATTCGCTCTTCGTCATCAAGAAAGCTGCCATCGCGCTTTCGCTGATCGCGTTCGCAGTCACGGCAACGGTGCTGGCCTTTTTCGCATACCTGTTCACGGATAGGCAGCGCGGCACGGTCGAGACCATGCGCTGCTTCGGCGCGCGCAAGGCCGAAACGCGGCTCTACCTCGTACTCGGCGCGAGCCTCATCGCGCTTATCGCCGTTGCTGCGGGCATCTTCACGGGCACGCGGTTCGCGCAGAAGCTCGTAGAAAGCGCCTATGCGTTTATCTCCGAGCTGCAGGCGGTTGATACGCGCTACAGCGACGGGTATCTGGGCATCACCAAGGGCTTCACGCCCGTCGCGGCGCTGTCGGTCCCGCTCGCCGTCGCAGCCGGCGCTTCGGTTTTCGCGCTCTCGCTCGGCCTTTGCCTCTACTACGCGCAAAGGACCGTCGCCGGGCGGCTGATTACGGCAAAAGCGCGCACGCGCGGCCGCCGCACGCCCCGGCGCTCCTCCACGGCGCTCTCCGGCCCGTTGCGCCACGCGGTGCTTTCCATCCGCCGCGGGGGCGCGCGTTCGGCGATCGTGCCGGTTCTCAGCGCGGCGATGCTGCTGTTCATGACGGCACTGCAGGCGACCACCGCCTCTTACGGCACCGCGCGCGCGGCGCTGTATGACAACACCGAGCTCCAGGGCTACTGCGCCACCATGTACGGCAAATACTCCGACACCCTCTATATCGAGAACAAGAACGCCAAGCTGCTGCTCGACTCCGGCTACCTCGGCGAGATCACGTTCACCAGCCAATTGAACTATTCCTTCCTTGGCATTTCCCAATATGCGGACGGCACCCCAGGGCAAGCCGAAGAACCGCCGGCTACGAGCGACCCGTATGTGCTGGAGGATTTGCTCAACCGGCTCCGGTCCGAGCCCTCCCTCGTTTTTACCAACAACATCGAAAGCGCGCCGGAATTCTATTTCAGCGAATTTAACGGTGAGTTTTTGCCCGGATGGGACGCCTCGAGCTTCTCGCGGCGGGATTGGACGGAGCCTTTCTGCATCGTGTCCACACTGTTCATGCAGAACAACGGCATCAAGCTGGGCGACACCATCCGCGTATATGTGCTGTTCAATTACCCCTACGGGTACCGGGCGATGGAATGGGAATGGCCGACCTTCGTCGCGCTTGAGCTGAAGGTCGTGGGCAGCTTCCTGCGCGAGGCGGGGCAGGATAACATCTATTGCCCGCTCCCCTTGGGCGCGCTCGACCCCGAGCATTCGACCCTCAACGAGCTCGAATACAGGCTGCCTCCGCTGCTCATGGGCGACTACAGGTCTTGGACGGGCGGGAACCTATCCGCCCTCACGCCGCAGCAGCTCGCCGACGTGCTGCTCGACGACAAATACGTCGCCTCCTTCAGCTTCACGCTGCAAGACCCGGGAGAGCTCAGCGCGTTCAAGGACTACCTCGTGGAGAAGGGCTTCTCCGCCCCCAAGATGCGAAACGGCCTCGGCGTTTTTGTGATCGTGGAGGATTCCGAGTTCAACGATGCGGTCAGCGCCCTTTCGCAGCGCATCAAATACCTGCAGATCCTCTATCCCGTGCTCCTTGCGCTCGTGTGCGCGCTGGGGCTTATCACGGGTTTCCTCGTAGTCAACAGCCGCCGCGAGGACATCGCGCTCATGCGCGGCATGGGCACGCCCAAGAGGCGCATCTTCGCGACGATATTCGGCGAGCAGTTCCTGCTGCTCGTCTTGGGCGCGCTGCCCGCCGCCGCTGCGTGGCTGGCGCTCGCGGACGGGACGCAGCAGCTCGCAACGCCGGGCACCTTTGCGTTCTTCGTCTGCTACGCGCTGAGCGCGGCGTTTTCGACCGCGCTGCAGAACGGAAAAAGCGCGCTTTCCATCCTCTCCGAGAAAGAATAAGGAGGCCGTATGAGTATCCTCTCGCTTCAGGGCGTGCGTTACGCCTACCGCAGCAAGTACCAGACCGTGGAAGCCCTCAGGGACATCAACTGCGAATTCGATCAGGGCGTGATGTACGCCATCGTGGGCAAGAGCGGCAGCGGAAAATCCACAATGCTCTCGCTGATGGCGGGGCTCGACGTGCCCGTGCAGGGCGAGGTGCTCTTCCGCGGCAAGTCCACGCGCGCGCTCAACCTCGACGCGTACCGCCGCAACGACGTGGCGATGATCTACCAGAGCTTCCGGCTCTTCCCGCTCCTGACCGCGCTCGAGAACGTGATGTATCCGCTGGAGTTGCACGGCGTGCGCCCCAGAGAGGCGAAAAAGCGCGCGGAGGAGTTCATTTGCAGCGTGGAACTGACGCAGGCGGTGTTCAACCGTTTCCCCTCGATGCTCTCCGGCGGCGAGCAACAGCGCGTCGCCATCGCCCGCGCGCTTGCCATGGATACGAACCTGATTCTCGCGGACGAGCCCACGGGCAACCTCGACAGCGCGATTTCCCGCAATATCATCGAGCTGCTCGGCCGCCTTGCACACGAAAGGAACTACTGCGTGGTCGTCGTCACCCACGACACGGGCGTGCTTGATTTGATGGATGTGACTTTCCATATGTGCGACGGCGTGCTCGTCGGGGATTGACGGGCGAAGCGCTCGGGCTTATTCTATAAGGGATGTGCCCGCGGCACGGCCGAATATAAAAAGAGGCTAAGCCTCTTTTTTAAGCTTCGGGTTATCGTTAGTGGGCTTTTGTCCTTCGGCAATTCCTTGTGGACACAATCGGAGGTATCGTATGAAAAGCATCAAGCCCGGGAGAGCCCCTTCGGCGATGGGGGTGTGGGGCTCGGTCATAGCGGCCGTATTCGGCGTATTCTGGATCGTCACGACGATCCAGATAGGCGCGCCGTGGATTTTCCCCGCGTTCGGCGTGTTGTTCATCATCTCGGCGGTCGCCGGCGGAATCTATAATTACAAGAACGCCACAAGCAAGAACCGCTACTCCACCTTCGATATCACGGAGGGCGGCGAGGAGCCCGATCCCCTCAACAAGCGCTTTGGCGAAGAAAACGTGCGCTATGATGCGGAGCAGGGCGATTTTCGCGAACAGGCGCAGCCCGGGACAGACGGATATTGCCCCTACTGCGGCGCGCCGACCGAAGCGGACTACCAATACTGCCGCAGATGCGGAAAAAAACTCGATTAAGCCTAATTCATGTAGTTTTTTTCCAATTTTAGTTTTGTTTATAATCAGTTAACATTACTATATTATCCTGAACCTGTATATTATCCTATGACAGGCGGGTTATTCTATTCACCGCCGGAAAAGGAGGACAGCGATGGCGATCAAAATTACATCCGACAGCACATGCGATCTCACCCCGGAGCTTGTCGAGCGGCATCATATCGAACTTTTCCCTCTTTATATCACGCTCGGCGGCAAGACCTACAGGGATATGGTGGACCTTTTCCCGGACGACATCTTCCGTCACGTGGACGGGGGCGGCGACATCGCCACAACGGCGGCCATCCCCCCGCACGACTACGGCACGCGCTTCGCGGAACTTTCGAAGGAATACGAGGCGGTCGTGCACGTCTGCATCAGCAGCCACTTCTCCGCCTGCTACCAGAACGCGTGCCTCGCGGCGCAGGACTTCGACAACGTGTATGTGGTGGACTCGAAAAACCTTTCGAGCGGCCACGGCCACGTCGTCATGGAAGCGGCCCTTATGGCGGAGGCGGGCGTCCCAGCAAAGGAGCTCGTGGCGCGGCTCGAGGCGACCGTCCCCAAGGTTGAGGCGAGTTTCATCCTCGACCGGCTCGACTACATGCGAAAGGGCGGGCGCTGCTCCACCATCACCATGCTCGGAGCGAACGCGCTGCAGCTTAAGCCCTGCATCGAAGTGTACAACGGCGCAATGCGCGTGGGCACCAAATACCGCGGCTCGTTTGAAAAGTGCATCCAGCGCTACGTCAAAGACCGGCTCGAGGGCAGGAAAGACCTCGTGCTGGACCGCATTTTCATCACGCATCCCCATGCGGCGCCCGAGGCGGTCGAAACCGCGCGCGAGGCGATCAAGCAGCATGCCGATTTTAAGCAGATCATCGAGACGCGCGCGGGCTGCACGGTTTCCACGCACTGCGGGCCCTCGACGCTTGGCGTGCTGTTCATCACGAAGTAAAGAGAAGCCATGTTCCGCGTCATGGTTGTCGAGGACGATACGAACACGCGCAAGCTTATGTTCGCCGTGCTCGCTGCAGGCGGTTACGAGCCCGTCGCGGCCTGCGACGGTACGGAGGCGCTCGGCATCCTCGACAAAAAACACATCGACCTCATTGTGCTCGACATCATGATGCCCCGCATGGATGGCTTTGCGCTCACGCGGGAACTTAGAAGTGCGGGAAACAACACCCCAATTTTGATGGTCACGGCGAAGGAACTGATGGTGGACAAGAAGCAGGGCTTCCTCGCGGGTACGGACGACTACATGGTCAAGCCCGTCGACGAGGAGGAACTGCTGCTTCGCGTCGCCGCGCTTCTGCGGCGCAGCCGCATCGCGGACGAGCACACGATTGCCGTCGGCGGCACGGCGCTTTTTTATGATTCGCTGACGCTCTCCGACTCCAGGGGCAGGCAGGTGCTGCCGCCCAAGGAATTCATGCTGCTGTTCCTGCTGCTCTCCTATCAGGATAAAATCTTCACACGCCGGCAGTTGTTGGACGAGCTGTGGGATATGGAAAGCGACACCGACGAGCGCACCGTGG
>DATMYG010000307.1:0-2309 GCA_035561055.1 Clostridia bacterium
AGCCAGTCCGCGGCGGGCGCGAAGTCCGTATGCTCCGCGAGGAAACGCTCCGCCTGCGCGCCGTTCTCCCGAGCAGATATCGTGCAGGTCGCATATACGAGCCTGCCGCCGGGCCTGACGTAGCGGGAGCATACGTCGAGAAGCTCCTTTTGCGTGCGCGCGAGCCCGTCCACGGCCTCGGATGTTTTGGCGTAGCGCACGTCCGGCTTGCCCGTAAGGCCGAAGCCGGAGCACGGCGCGTCGATGAGCACCGCGTCGAAAGAATCCGCATACCGCTCATCAAACGCCGTCGCATCCCTGCGCGCAACCTTCACGATTGAAGCGTTCAGGCGCGCGAGCGTTTTTTCCGTCAGCTTCGCGCGGTGCTCGTGCAGCTCCCACGCTTCGATAGAACCTTCGTTCCCCATCAGCGACGCGAGGTACGCGCTCTTGCCCCCGGGCGCGGCGCAGCAGTCGAGGATGCGCATGCCGGGCTTGGGCAGGGCCGCGCGGCAGGCGAGCATCGCACCCTCGCTCTGCACGGCGAGCTTCCCTTCGAGAAACAGCGGATCGTTCGCCACGTCGAAGCCCTTTTCGAGGATGAACGCCTCGGAGCCGTATGTTCCCCGGCGAAACGCCATGCCCCTGCCGGTCAAGCTCGTCTCGAGCTCCCGCGCCGTATACGGGTATTGCGCGCGCACCGTGAAACCGCCGGGCTTAGAGGACATGAGCTTTTCCGTAAAGTCGAGGCCGTACATATCGGCGTATTCGTCGACGAGCCAGCGCGGATACCCGAACGCGACCGCGAGCCGCTCGCGCGGCTCCCCGGGCAGAGAGGGCATACCATTTGCGCAGACTGCGCGCATCACGGCGTTGACGTAGCCCGCGAGCGCAGCTTTGCCGATTTCCTTAACGAGCCTGACGCTTTCATCGCACGCGGCGCTCTTCGGGGTATCCATGAACTCCGCCTGCGCGATGCCTAGGCGCAGCACGGCCAGCACGGCCTTATCGAGTTTACCTTTGGCGTAGGCCGAGATCGCAAGGTCGATGTAGGCGAGATGGTCGAGCGCGGTGTAGACCGCGGCCGTGACCCACGCCGCGTCCCGCGCGGGGAGCCCCGCGGCCGCCTGCTTGAGGCGGAGGTTCGCATATGCGCCTTTTTCCGTAACGTCCCTCAGGGCTTCGAGGGCGCGCCGCCGCACGCTCATCTTAAACGCCTGCCCGCGAGCGGATGCCCGAGCAGCGCGGTCTTCGCGTCCATGCGCCGCGCGCCGGGAAACTGCATTTCAAGGATTTCGACGAGGCCGTCCCCCGCGTCCACATAGAGGCCGCGCCTGGGATCGGCCACAGCGCACAGTCCGGGTTCTCCGGCGGGCGGTTCCTGCGTCATTCTCGTTTTCCAAATTTTTATGGGTTCGCCATCGAGTAGCGCGTAGGCGCAGGGCCACGGGTTCGCGCCGCGCACGAGGTCGTGGACCTTTTGCGCGCTTTGCGAAAAGTCGATGCGCCCATCCTCTTTGTTGATCATGCGGCATTTGCTCGCAAGCGCTTCGTCCTGTTTCGCGCGCGTCAAAGTACCGTTCTGCATCCTTTCGATCGTTTCCTTAAGCACCTTCGCCCCAAGCGCGGAAAGCCTTTTGAACAGCTCCCCCGCCGTTTCGTCGGGCCCGATTTCCGTCTGCTCGAAAAGCAAGATGTCCCCCGTGTCGAGGCCGAGCTCGGTCAGCATGGTGGTGACGCCCGTGACGCGCTCCCCCTCGATGATGGCCCACTGGATGGGGGCCGCGCCGCGGTACTTCGGCAGCAGGCTCGCGTGGACGTTAACGCAGCCGTATGTGGGGATATCGAGATTTTCCTGGCTTAAGAGCTGGCCGAAGGCGGCCGTGACCATCAGCTCCGGCGCAAAAGCGCGCAGCGCCGCGACGCCTTGGGCGGAACGGATTTTCTCAAACTGGCGCACGGGAATTCCGCGCTGTTCGGCCATGACCTTGACGGGCGGCGGGGTCAATTCCCCATGGCGGCCCGCGGGCCTATCCGGCTGCGTGAAGACGCAAAGCTCATGCTCCGCGCCGATGAGCATCTCCAGCGAGGGCAGGGCGAAGTCCGGCGTACCGAGAAAGGCGATCCTCATTCGACCGCCTCCCCGTTTTCCTCCCCCGCGGCCTCCTCGTAACCCTCGGGAGGATCGGTAACGAGGCGCTTGTAGATGAGGCCGTCGAGATGGTCGCACTCGTGCAGCACGGCGCGGGCAAAGAGCCCCTGCGCCTCGTATTCATGCTCGACGCCCTTACGATCCAGCGCCTTGACGCGCACATAATCCGGCCGCACGA
>DATMYG010000308.1:0-2161 GCA_035561055.1 Clostridia bacterium
TTCCTACGGGGACTTTGGCAACCGCAACGCCATACACAGCCTCGCTTCCCTCATTGGTGCGCTGTATACGGTGAAGCCGCCCGAAAAGGACGGCAGCAAAACCACTTACAACGTAGGTAAAATCGAGGGCGGAACCTCGGTCAACACCATCGCCCAGAAAGCGAGCATGCTCTACGAATACCGCTCGGACAACAGGGAATGCCTCGAAGCCATGCGAAAGGCTTTTCAGGCGACGGTGGGCGCGTTCGAGGCCATGGGCACGGCATTTGAAACCGAGCTTCTCGGTGTGCGCCCGTGCATGGGCGAGGTGGATGAAGCGCTGCAGGCTGCGCACCTCGCGCGCTGCGCCCGCGCGATTACGCAGGCGACCGGCGCGGCGCCCGCGGCGCGCTCCGGCTCCACGGATGCGAACATTCCCTTCTCCCTCGGCATCCCGTCCGCCGTGTTCGGCCTGTACCGTGGGGACGGCGCGCATACGCGCGAGGAATACGTTGAGCTTGCTTCCCTCAAAACGGGACTGCTGTGCGCGCTCAGGCTGATGCTCTACGCATAGAAACGCGGCCCATAAACGGCCGGGGAGGCGCTGTTCAGGAGGGTCGGCAAGAAGCTGAAGGGATAAAGGCGGCCCATACGGTTTTCCGAATATGCAGCGGCCCCCGCATCGGGCGGGGGCCGCTTATCATCTGCTTGATTGTAAGTTATCCGTTGCTCAGACGAGCCCCTGCGCCATCATGGCGTCGGCAACCTTCTTGAAGCCCGCGATGTTCGCGCCGGCGACAAGGTTATACCCGAGGCCGCACTCGGCCGCAGCCTGCGCGGAAGCCGCGTGGATGTTCTCCATGATGGTGTGCAGCTTGGAGTCGACCTCCTCGGCCGTCCAAGCAAGGCGCTCGGAGTTCTGGCTCATCTCGAGGCCGGAGACCGCGACGCCGCCGGCGTTGACCGCCTTGGACGGGGCGACGACGAGGCCCTTCTCCATCAGGAAATAGAGCGCTTCGTTGGTGGTGGGCATGTTGGCGACCTCAATGTAGTACTTCGTGCCGTTGGCGAGGATCTGCTCCGCCTCAGGCATGCCGATCTCATTCTGGTACGCGCAGGGCATGCAGATATCGACCTTACGGCCCCAGGGCTTCTGGCCCGGGAGGAACTCCACCCCGAACTTATCCGCGTAATCCTTGACCTTGTTGCGGCCGGAGTTGCGCATTTCGAGCATGTAGTCCCACTTCTCCTTGGTGCCAATGCCTGCGGGATCGTAGATGTAGCCGTCCGGGCCCGCGAGGGTGACGACCTTCGCGCCGAGCTGGCTGGCCTTCATCGCGACGCCCCAAGACACGTTGCCAAAGCCAGAAATGGCGATGGTCTTGCCCTTGATGGTGTCCTTCTCGTGCTTGAGCACCTCGTTGAGGTAATACACCGCGCCAAAGCCGGTGGCCTCCGGGCGGATCAGGCTGCCGCCGAAGCTTACGCCCTTGCCCGTGAGCACGCCGTTCTCGTACGCGCCGCGGATACGCTTATACTGGCCGAAGAGGTAACCGATTTCGCGGCCGCCCACGCCGATGTCGCCCGCCGGCACGTCGATGTTCGGGCCGATGTGGCGCTGGAGTTCGGTCATGAATGCCTGGCAGAAGCGCATGATCTCGCCGTCGCTCTTGCCGTTGGGATCGAAGTCGCTGCCGCCCTTGCCGCCGCCCATGGGGAGGGAGGTCAGGCTGTTCTTAAAGGTCTGCTCGAAGCCGAGGAACTTCATGACGGACAGGTTGACGTGCGAGGCAAAGCGCAGCCCGCCCTTGTAGGGACCGATAGCGCTGTTAAACTGTACACGGAAGCCGCGGTTGACGTTGACGCGACTCGCGTCGTCAACCCAGGTCACGCGGAACTCGATCACGCGCTCGGGCTCCACGAGACGCTCGAGCAAACCGGCCTTCTCGTACTCGGGATGCTGCTCAATGACGGTCTCGAGGGATTTGAGCACTTCTTCGACGGTCTGGAGGAATTCAGGCTCGTTTTTATCCCGTTTTGCAACCTTATTCAGGACTTCCTGAATATAAGCGTTCATGGTTTAACCTCCGATTTAATGCGAATGATTTGCGTGGCGGGCACATAAAAAAAGCCTTTGCCCGTACACCATCGCTATCATAAATCGAAGCGGAAACGATGTCAA
>DATMYG010000309.1:0-3159 GCA_035561055.1 Clostridia bacterium
CCTTCAAGGAAGTCCGCGACCCTGTCCGCGTTCCTGATCTGGATGTATTCCGAGGGCGGCACATAATGGTAGGACATGCCCTCGTCCCGATAAGCTTCCACGGGCACGATCAATTTGCCCGCCGCGATATCCGGGCGGAGGCTGCCGGAGGAGCCGAACATGACGAACTTCGTCGTTCCTACGAGGCAGTTGACCTCCTCAATACACGTACCCGCGCCCGTCGCGCCGACGAAGCTCATGTAAAAAGCGATCTTTTTGCCTTTGTGGTCGAGCGCGTAGACGGGGAGCAGGCCGTTGATGCAGCCTAGCTGCGCCACCCGCTCGCAGGCGAAACGCTCAAGCGCCTTCTCGACGACCGCGCGGGAGAACGTGACGACGCATACGTCGCAGATTTTCTCATGCACACCGTAAAAATCCTGCGGCCGGATGAGCTCGGGTGTATCCCCGTCGAAGAGAAGGCCGCGGCTGAGTCCGACCTCCGCCTGAGGCCGCGTCGCCTCCGGGCGGGCGAGCGCCAATGCAGAGAGGTAAAACGGCGCAAAAAACAGCGTTTCGAGCGCGATGATCACGGCAATCGCATATTCGTACAGATTGCCGCCATATAAAAAGCCGTACAAAAAGCCGCTCCTCACAAGCGCCGCGCCGCCCGTACACGCGGCGAGCACGACGAGCCGCCTCCTGTCCGTCAAGCCTTTTTTATACTCCCGGTGAAGCAGTTTGAGCAGCGTGAAGATCGCCGCGTAAAACGCGAGGTTAACGAGCGTGGCAAGCAGCCACCAGTACTGCTGCGCCGCGCCGGATTCGGTGACCAGGTAGGGAAAGCTCGAAAGCACCTCCAGCGCTCCGGCGGCGATATGCGTCCACGCAAGGAAGAGCACCGACACACCGAAAAGCCCGGATTTTCTCTTTCTCTTCCGCTGCCAGACATCGTATGCGAGCATAATTAGCGCCGCCGCAGTCCCAAGGCGGCGTATGCGCTCGCCGCCGTCGTTGGCCGACAGGATTCCAAACGGCGCGATCGCGTCGGCAATCAAATACAGCGCGAGCGCCGCGCTCGACGCGCAGACGATGTTTAGGATCGTTCCGGCGTGCTTGTCCGGCGCAGGGGCGAACTGGTTTCCCATTAAGCTGACCTCCGTGCTGGTTTTATGGCGTAAGATTCTATGTGAATCCCTGTATGATATGCTCTTCCATTATAAACCAATACGGCCGCGAGGCGCAACCGCCGTTCGGCGGGGCTCCGCTTCCTCTGGCGCGCCCGGTTGGGTTGTCCGAACGGGCATAACCGAAGCGCGGGAACGATTCCCGCGCTTCCTGCAACCATTCTGATTCCGGACTTATTCCGCGCACACCTTGCGCTCCCTTGCGCTGCCCCAGCGCGCGTGGATAAGCCTTGCGATCAGCGGACGCGGGATGAACCTGCTCACGGCGTACAGGATTTTGTTGAGCGCGCCGGGGATATACAGGAAGCGGCCGCGCAGGGCCTTGTCGATGGTCCTTTTGGTGATGAGCTCGATGCTGTTGGCCGTAGCGCTGCCCATGAAGCCCTGCACCGCCATGCCGGTCATGGCCTGCCGGGTCGTGGCGAGCCCCGCGGGACAGAGCGTGGTCACGGTGACGTTGCGCTCCAGAAGCTCCTGCCGAAGCGCGAGAGAAAAATCCAGTAGAAAGCGCTTGGATGCGGCGTAAGCGGCCTTATAGGGCATCGGGTACATCGACGCCAGGCTCGAGACGAACACGACGTGAAAGGGGATATCCGGGTTGCGCGCCTCAAGCGCCCTGTGGGTCGCGTCGAGCGCGGCGACGACGTTGAGCCGCACGACCCGCGTGATCGCCGCCCCGTCCCGCTCAAGGAACGCGCCCTCCGCGTCCCCGCCCGCGACGTTGACGAGCATGTCGAGGCGAAAACCGATGTCCTGCGCGAAGCGGAAGAGCTTCTCGAGCTCCGCGCCCTCGGTGATGTCGAGCGGCATGACATAGACGCGCGCGCCATACCTGCGCTCGAGCCCTTCCCGGATGCTCAGAAGCCCCGCCTCGTTGATGTCCGTCAAAAGCAGGTTGTAGCCCCGCTTCGCGCACTCCACGGCGAACGCGCGCCCGAGGCCGCCCGCCGCGCCCGTGATGAGAACGTTCATACCGATTCCTCCGCGCCGACTCCGCCGACGCCGCACAGCTTCGCGCTGATCTCATAGAGTCTCTGCGCATTCTTGTCGTTGACCTCGCGGGAATAGCGCTTCGCCGCGCAATCCCCGAAATACAGCCCTTCGCGCCGTTCGTTGCCCAGCAGGTACAAATATGTCCGCGCGGGCACCTCCGGCTCCCTGCCCTTCTTTCGCCGCGCGCTCCAGATGGAGTTGACGAGATACCCCGTATCCTTGCAGCCAATGCCCGTATTGACGAGGCCGGGATCGACGCACTGGAACGTCACACCCGATCCGCCGAACCTGCGGTTGAACTCGTGCGCTGTCAACAGGTTGCACAGCTTGGATTGCTTGTACGCGAGAAGCGGGTTATAGCCGCGCTGCAGCATGAGGTCGTTCCAGCGCATTTTTATAAAGCGGTGGGACTGGCTCGCGGTGAACAGCACGCGCCCCGCGGCTTTTTTCAATTCCGGCAGCAGCTCCAGCGCCATCAGGAAACCCGCGAGGTGATTGAGGGCGAATTGTTGCTCGTACCCTTCGTCCGAGGTCATGTACCAGCTCCTCACGCACCCCGCGTTGTTGACGAGGCCGAAAAGCTCCCCGCTGTAGTCCCGCGCGAGCTTTTCCCGTATTTCCGCCGCCACGCGCAGCACCTCGCGCTGATGCACGAGATCGCCCGCGAAGCACGCGATATCCGCGTCCGGGTGGGAGGCGAGCAGCTTTTGTCGCGCCGCCTTGCAGCGATCCATTGCGTGTCCCACGAGGAACACGCGCATGCCCTGCCCCGCGAGCAGATCCGCGGCCGCGAAGCCGATGCCGGAGGTTGCGCCCGTGACGACGACGGTTTTCTTACTGCATGACATAGCCGAACCACCCCCACGCGTGCCAGAACTCAACGTTGCCCGCCAGAGACGCCATAATAACGCAGGCAAGCGTAACCATCGCCGCGAACAGGAGCAGCGACACGAGCGTTACCCTGCGAAGCGCGCGCCTGCCCCTGCCCTGCGCGAGTGGGAAG
>DATMYG010000310.1:0-4713 GCA_035561055.1 Clostridia bacterium
TGCTTGTCCATTGTCAATTGTCCATTGTCCATTGCATAAGTTTTCCCATGATGAACTATATTTGGGCTGCCATGATGATCGTAGGGCTCGTCTGGGGCATCGCCTCCGGTCGCGCAGAGGCGGTCGCTTCCGCCATGACCGAGGGCGCGGGCGAGGCCGTCACGTTGTGCCTGACGCTCGCGGGCTCGTACATGCTCTGGATGGGCATCATGAACATCGCAAAATCCGCCGGCTTGATCGAGGCTCTCGCGAAGGCCGCGAAAAAGCCGCTTTCACGCCTGTTCCCGGACGCGGATAAGGCAGTCGCCCCCATCGCGCTCAACCTCGCCGCAAACTTCTTCGGCGCGGGCAGCGCGGCCACGCCCTTCGGCCTTGAGGCGATGCGCGAGATGAGCGAGGCTTCGGGCAAAAGCGACGTCGCCACGGACGGCATGTGCATGTTCCTCGCGCTCAATTCCGCCGCGATCGAGCTAATCCCCGCAGGGGTTTTGGCGCTTCGCGCGGCGTCGGGGTCGAAGGATGTGTTCGTCGTCGTGCTGCCCACGTTCGTGTGTTCCCTGATCTCTTTTATCGCGGCGGTGTTTTTGATGAAGCTCGCCTGCAGGCTGTTCCCGTACCGGGGCAACAGGCGATGAGCTGGCTGCTGCCCGCGCTGATCGCGCTGCTGCTCGTCTTCGCGCTCGTCCGCCGCGCGGATATTTACGACGCCTTCGTGCAGGGCGCGCGGGACGGGCTCCCGCTGCTCGCGCGCGTGCTGCCCTGCATCGCGGCGATGCTCATCGCCCTCCGGGTGCTGCGGGCCTCGGGTGCGCTCGAGGCGTTCATCTCCTTCCTTTCGCCCACGCTCGCGAAAATCGGCATGCCTGCGGAGCTTGCGCCGCTGTTCGTGCTGCGCCCCTTCTCCGGCAGCGCCGCGATGTCGCTATTAAAGGACGTGTTCGATACCCGCGGGCCGGACAGCTACGAGGGCGTCGCGGCGAGCATCATGCTGGGCTCGACCGAAACCATTTTCTATACCGTGGCGCTCTATTTTGGTTCCGTGGGCGTGCATAAAACGAGGCTGACGATTCCCGTCGCGCTCGCGCTTTCCGTGCTCGGCGCGGTGCTCGCGCTCGCCTTCACGACGGTTCTGTTTGCAATCCCATAGAATTTTTGCTAGAATGTACGCCGAAGGAACGGCCGCCGCGCGCAACGTCAGAAAAAGCGGCACAGCCACTTTTTTGACAGACAGAAGGAGCATTGCGTTGAAAATCGATACCATCCCGCTCTACAGCAAAATCCCCGTAAACCAGCTCTCGGGCTGCACCGTGATCGTCGTGGATGTGCTTCGGGCTTCCTCGAGCATCATCACCGCCGTTATGAACGGCGCGCAGAAGATCGTCCCCGCGTCCGATCCCGGCGAGGCCGCGGCGCTGGCGCTGCGCCTGGGCGTGCGCGATTGCGTGCTCGCGGGGGAGCGCGGCGGGCTGCGCCTGCCCGATTTCTCGCTGGGCAACTCGCCCGCCGAGTTTACCGCCGAAGCCGTGGGCGGCAAACAGGTAATTATCAGCACCACCAACGGCACGGAGGCCATCAACAGCGTGAAAAACGCGAAGAACGTGCTCATCGGCGGCATGATCAACCGCACCGCCGTGGCACGGCGCGCGCTGGAATTTGAGGACGACATCCTCATCGTCTGCGCGGGCACGCAGGGACGCATTTCGGCGGACGACCTGTGCGCCGCCGGGGCCATCGCCGAGGCGATGAACGGCGTCGCCGGGCAGCCGCTCACGCCCACGGATTTCACGATGGTCTGCTGCATGCTCTACGCGGATTGGCGCGAAGGCCGCGCCGATCTCTCCGTGACCGACCACTACTCCCGGCTGGTGCGCCTCGGTTTCGAGGACGATGTGAAGTATTGCTTCACGCAGGACATTACCGACGTGGTGCCCGTGTATAACGGGGGCGTCATCAGTTGACGCGCGGCGCCGCCGCAACCCTTTTTTGCCCGGCGCGTTGTATTTAAGCGATGAACAAACGCGATGTTGCGATAGACAGGAAAGTGAGGCATCTATGAAAAAGCTGCTTGCCATTTTGCTCTGCGCCGCTCTGGCGCTTTCCATGAGCGCGTGCATGTGGATCATCAAGGGTGGCACGGTTACGCCGCTCGATACGCCCGAAGCGACCGACGGGACGGGCGCGCAGATTCCAAACCCCATGGAGCCCGTATCCGGCGCCGCCGCGTTTGAGGATATCGGCATTACGATGGACGCGCCCGAGGGCGCGGAGGACATCTCCTATTTTATCATCAGCAACGAACTCGCGCAGGTGAACTTCACGCTCAGCGGCTTCGAATATACCTATCGCGCGAGCAAAACCCAGACCGACATATCCGGTGTGTACGACACGTTCGCCGAGGCGTTTTCCGTGGACTGCGACGCGGACGGCGCGGTCCTCACCGTGACGGCGCAGAACGCCTCTTCCGGCGGCAGACTCGCTACATGGAGCGCGAACGGCGTGAACTACAGCCTCTGGTGCGCGCTCGCGCCCGACGACGCGGCGCTCAAGGCCTGCGCTCTGGGCGCGATGAAAAAAACCTTCGCCTCCGTGACGGAGACCGTATCGGAGGCCGCAGCGCCCGTGGATTTCACGGAGGCGGGAGTGCTCGACATGGACCTCAACGGGGACGGCGCGCTCGAGCACGTCAGCTTCGAGAGCCATTACGACGATCAGAACTACGTCACCTTCACCACGATGCACGTCGTATCCGACGACGGAAACGAAGCATCCGCGGACCTGGAGCTGCTCTGCGGCCTGAGCGCGGGCTTCGCCTGTGACATCGACAACGACGGCCTTGTGGAGCTGTTCCTCAGCGGCGATGTATGTTCCTGCGATTATAATATGTGGCTGCTGCGCTATGATGACGGCGCGATCACTTCGGCAGATCCCTGCTTTATCCCCGATTACGAATACAACTATATCCTTCCCGCGGCCTACGGCTCGATCAATAAGATCGAGAACGGCGTGATTACAATGTCGGACACGGTGGATATCCTCGGTTCCTGGTGGTGCCAGACGCAGTATCGGATGACTTCGGCGGGATTTGGCATGGAGCGTGTGCCCGGCAGCGTTTGGAGCTTTGACAGCTCTGATTATACCGCGCAGGACTGGGATTGGTCGATGATCACCTCCGCCCTGGTCCCCGTCACTCTCGACGGACAGACCTCTCCCACAACCCTTCCCGTCGGCACGAGGCTTATTCCCATTGATACGGATGGCGAAACCTATGTCCACTTCATCACCGAGGACGGCACGAAGGGCACCATCTACGTAACCTTCAACTCGGATTCGTGGGGTTACTCGATCGATGGCATCGACGAGTACGACCTGTTCGAGAACCTGCCGTACGCGGGATAAGGGCAATAGACAGCTGATATTGGACGTTACCGTAGGGGCCGGTTTCATATCGGCCCTTTTCCATATGTAAGGGCGGATAGTATCCGCCTGCGAATAAAACCGGCCGTTTTTATAGGGCGGATATCGCCCGTTGTATTCTTGCGGCGCGCGGCGTGATAGAATAGAACATACCCCGATGTTCTCTGAACAGCCGACCCAAAGCGAAAGGAGCCGCCAAGTGAAAAAAGGAATTATCGTTGAAAAGGCGTTGGCCGTGACCGGAACGGTGCTCGCGCTGCTGCCGCTCCTGTTCACCATCGCGACATCCGCCTTCGGCTCTATAGCCGAAGGGAAGTTCCTATTCGACTATCTGATACCCATGGAGCTGTTCCCGCTTGTTCTAGCTGGGGGCGCGCTGCTCGTCGCGGCGGCGTTCTGGGCGCGCGCGTACCGGCCGCATATCGCGGTCGGCTTTTTGATTGCGGCGCTGTGCTTTTTCGGCTGCCAGCTGATTGCACAGGGCAGCGGGCTCGCGTCGGGCACGGCCGCGCGCGGCGGGTTTGCCTGGTACGCGGTACTCTGCACGGTCGCGCTCTACGCCGCGGCGGAGGTCTGGCTTGGCGTATTCGGCATTCTTTTGATGAAGAAACTGTTTCAGCGCAGGGAAAACGACGGATAAGCGGGCGGATACTATCCACCCCTACATATGGAAAAGGGCCGATATGAAATCGGCCCCTACGCTAAACGCATGATCCCTTTGAACGGCGATCATTCCACCGTCACGCTCTTGGCGAGGTTCCTTGGCTTGTCGATGTCGCAGCCCTTCAGGAGGGCGACGTAGTAGGCGAAGAGCTGCAGCGGCACGATGGAAAGCGAGGGCGCGCACAGCTCGCCGCACGCGGGCAGGTTGATGACGTGGTCGGGATTCGCGCTCGGATGGTCCGGGTCTATGGGGATGGGCTTCGCCGTAAGCGCGATGACCGTCGCCCCGCGCGCCTTGACTTCGCGGATGTTGCTGATCATCTTTTCGTGCAGCTTCGCCCCCGTGCACAAAGCGACCACCAGCGTGCCCGGCTCGATTAATGAGATCGTGCCGTGCTTAAGTTCGCCCGCGGCGTACGCCTCCGAGTGGATGTAGGAAATCTCCTTCAGTTTGAGGGAGCCCTCGAGCGCGAGCGCGTAATCGATGTTGCGCCACATGAAGAAGATGTCCCTCTGGTTAAAGTAGAGCGAGGCAAGGTACTGCATGTGGGAGGTATCCTTCAAAAGCTCCGCGAGCATGTCGCCCGTGGCGAGCAGGGCTTTGACCTCCGCTTTCGCCTCGAGGTCGGTGAGCCT
>DATMYG010000311.1:0-13786 GCA_035561055.1 Clostridia bacterium
CCTCCCATACCGGGGCCGCGCCGTGCGGCCGTAGCTTGGTTCGCTTTGTTTCGTAGAAACCATTGTATCCCATCCGGCCGTAGGAAATCAATCCACCCGTCATACAGGGAGTAAGTCGCCCGCCATCAGGGCGGCGAGACAAAACGCAAAAATCGGCAGCGCCGTGCGCCTTGTGCATCTGGCGCATCGCTTCGCTGCCGATGGTCTCTCGGGTAATTCCGTGTGCGCCGTGGAGAGCGGCGCGAAGGCTCAACTTATTTTGGGATGAGAGTTCAGGTAGTCGGCCACGATCAAGCCGCACTCGAGCTGCACGCCCACCAGGCTGCGGATGGGCACGACCTGATAGTGCATGTTTTCCTCGAGGAAGGAGGTGATGTTCACAAAGCCTTCCGTTGATTTTTCCACGCCCTTAAGGAGCGCCTTGCGCTTGGCGGGGTTGTCCTCTCCCCGTTCGTCCATGAGGGCGAGCTCGCTCTCGTTTGCCCGCAGCAACATGGCGTAGACGATGGACTTGTAGAATTTTGAAACCAGCAGGTTGTCGAATTTCTCCGCGACGGTGGCGATCCTGTCGTACATGGGGTCCGCGTCCAGCCGCTTGCGCTCCGCGCTCGTGTCGTCATGCGAATGGTGCGAGAAAGCGTCGACCGCCAGCATAAAGTGGTTATCTTTGGACAGATAGTCCTTTGAAACCTCAAGGATCGCGTGGATCTCCTCGTTCATGCGGATGTTGTCCTCCAATTTTTGGAGGGCCGCCTGCTTGCGCGTCATATCGGATGGCGCACAGTCGTTGATGCGGGGATCGTAAAAATAGGGCAGCTCCGTGAGCAGGGTGAACGAGCCATAGCGCTCCCGCGCGTAGCTCGCGCTGCAGTCCCCGCAGTTGAACGTCCTGACGAACTCCTCCATGTCGCAGCCGTACTTCTCCATGAAGTCATATTCGGCGCTGACGCCGAGGTTCGCGTAGATGGCCGTATGGTAGGCCTGGCAGGAGGGGGTCTCCGGCTCGCCCATGTGGATGGGCACGCTGCGCTTTCCGGGCACCGTAAGCAGTTGATCGAAAATTTCCGGCGTCGGCCAGGTCATGTACCAGTACGCGCCGCCGAAGCCCGCGTTGTGCAGCGAGTAGATGAAGCTCGGCTTGATTTTGTCGATCAGCTCCATCATGGCCGCCGTCTCGGGCAAGGTGTCGTGGAAGTGCAGCTCCTTATAATCTATCGGGAAAGTCCAGTCCACCTGCTCGAAACCGGCGGGCCGGAAGAAATTGCGCATGTAGTTGGTGATGTTGAAGGGGCCCTTGAACCAATTTTCGTTTTTCTTCGTCCCGTCGGCGTCCCAGGCCTTGACGATGTACCAGGTGTAATCCAGCTCCGCGCGAAGCTCCTTGTTTTGCGCGAGCTGGCGCGAGAAATATTCCAGCATCATGGTGCCGATGGGCTCGTTCGGGTGCGGCAGGCCGAACATCAGCGCGTTCCTGCTGCCGCTGCCGATCTTCAGGCAATACAGGGGGTGATCCTCGCGCGTCCTGCCGATTTCGAAGAGCGAGACGACATCCGGATACTGCCGCGCGAGCTCCCTGGAGCTTTCGTCCATTTCGGCGACGGTGAGAAATTCCTGGTAATCGGGGATGTTGTCGAGCAGTTGTTCAAATACTTTCTTCATACATTTATCGTCCTATATGTTTGATCGGCCGTTGGCCGGGCAGGCTTAGATTGCCGGGCAGGCTGTTAAGCCTGCCCGGCGCCTTAACGCGCGATGATTTGGAATTACTCGAAGTAGCAGAAGGTGAACTCGCCCCAGCTGCCGATGCCGGCGTTCTCTACGGGCGTGCCGCGGAGGTTGGTGGGGAAGCAGACGTATTCAGCATACGCGATGACCGGGATGATGGGGAGCTCCTGTGACATGATCTCCTGCACCCTGAAGTAACGCTCCTGGCGGTAGGCCTGATCGGTCTGGGAATTGCCTTCGGCAAGAAGCTGGTCGATCTCGGCGTTGGTGTACTTGCCCAGGTTCGACATGCCGGTTGTGCCGATACGGTTGGCGAGCGCGGAGGGATCCGGGCCCTGGAAACCGCCCATGAGCGCCATGCAGAACGTGCCGGGCGAGCCGGAGAGTTCATTGACGGTCTGGTCCCACGCGAGGTATTCCTGCGCGTTGACGGTCAGCTCGATGCCGGCCTCTTTGCAGGCGGCGGCGATCAGCCTGGCGACGTCGGGCGCGTTGTCGAGGTTGTAGACCTCGATCTGCAGGCCGCGCACGTAGTAGCCGTCCGCATCCTTGGTGTAGCCCGCGGCTTCGAGGGCGGCGATGGCTTGCTGGACGTCATACTCGGGTGCGGACACGGCGGTGTTGCAGGCCCATTCGATGATGGACGGGTAGAAGTGGTATTCGGGTTCGCGCACGCCGGAGAAGACCTTGGTGTTGATGTCCGCGCGGTCGATGCAGTAGGCGATCGCCTGGCGCACGGCCAGCGGGGTGTCATAGCCATCGCGGAAGTTGAACAGGATGTACATCGGCGAGGGATAGACGTTCAGCGTGGCGCTGAAGCCTTCGGTCTGGAGGCTGGCGACTTCCGTGTTGGGGACCGCTTCCATGTAGTCGATTTCGCCGGTGCGCAGCGCCTGCACGGCGGTGGTGTTGTCGGGAATGATCTTGAAGATCAGCTGATCGAGCTTGACCTCGGTCTCCCAGTAGTTCTCGTTCTTTTCAAGGTCGATGCTCACCGCGGGGGTGTAGCTGACGAACTTGAACGGGCCGGTGCCGATGGGGGATTCGCTCGCGGGATTCTCGCTCCAGGGCTGGCCGTTGTCGAAAAGGTGCTGGGGCAGCACGAAGGTGCCGTACCAGCCGAGGTAGCCGATGATGCTCACGTCCGGCGTCTTCATGACGAACACGGCGGTGTTTTCATCGGGGCACTCGACGTGGTCGAGGTTCTTGAACAGGTCGTGCGCGATGAGCGTGTTGTCCGAGGCGATCGTTTCGAACGTGTACTTCACGTCCTCGGAGGTGAACTTCTCGCCGTCATGCCAATAGACGTTCTCGGCGAGGTGGAAAGTGATCTGCAGGCCGTCCGCGCTGGTTTCCCAGGTCCTTGCGAGGTCGGGGATGATCTGCTTGCTCGCGTCGAGCTTCACCATGCGGTTGTAAACGTTCTGCGCGACCGCGTAGTTGAAGTCGTCGCCGGTGGTGTCGGGGTTAAGCGTCAAGGGATCGCCGTAAGCCCGTACCACAACGGTCTGCGGCTCGGCGGCTTCGGTGGGCGCCGGGGTTTCCGTCGTGCCGCCCGGGGTGGTTTCGGGGGCGAGCGTCTCCTCGGCTCCCGGAGTCGTTCCCTGGCACGCGGCCATCATGGTTGCGGCCATGAATACGGCCAGCAGCAGTGCGAGTGCTTTCTTCATGATTGTTCCTCCTGATTTCTATTTAATTGCGCCCATGCGCAAGGTTCACGCCTTAAAGCAGGCGACGCGGTGGTTGCCCGCGCACGCCGTGGTTTGCGGATATTCCTTGAGGCAGCCGTCGTCCGCGATCGGGCAGCGGTCCGCGAAGAAGCAGCCCGGGCCGGGATTGATGGGGGTCGGGGGCTCGCCGTCGATGCGGATCGGCTCGGTTTTATCCTGGGTGTCGATCGAGGCGCAGTTCGAGATGAGCGCCTTTGTATAGGGATGCAGCGGATGGTCGACGATGTCCGCCGCCGTGCCGTATTCGACGATGCGCCCGAGGTACATGACCGCGATGTTGTCCGCGATGTGGCGGGTCAGCGCGATGTCGTGGCTGATGAATACGACGGTGGCCTTCTTTTTCGCGCTCTGTTCGAGCAGCATGTTGATGATGTCCGCGCGCACCGAAACGTCCAGCATGGAAACCGGCTCGTCCGCGACGATGACCGAGGGGTTCATGGACATGGAACGCAGGATCGCGATGCGCTGGAGCTGGCCGCCGCTCAATTCGTGGGGATATCGCTTGAGGATGTCCTCGGCGGGCCTCAGGTTGCTGGATTCCAGCAACTCCACGCATTTCGCGTGGCGCGAGGCCTTGTCGGGGCAGATGCCGTGGTTTTTGAGCGGGCGGCTCAGGAGCTGTTCGATGGTGTCGCGCGGGGTGAACGTATCATACGGGTTCTGAAAAACGATCTGTACGGTGCGGTAGAACTTCTTGGGGTCCTCGGCGATCATGCTGGCGGTCGAAACGCCACCGATGAACACATCCCCTCCGGTTGGCGCTTCCAGCCGCGCGAGCAGCCGGGCGAGCGTGGATTTCCCGCAGCCCGATTCGCCGATGATGCCGAGCACCTCTCCGTGCTCCATGCCCAGGCTTACGCCGTTGACGGCCTTGACGAGCTTGCGGCTTTTCTTGCCGCCGAACAGGGTGCCCGATCCTTTGACGGGATAGAACTTCGATATGTCTTTGAGCTCGATATAGTTTTCGTTCATTGCTTCATACCCTCGCCAAATGGCAGGCCGCGAAACGGTCGCCGCCCAGTTCGCACCGCGCGGGCGCCTGCGTTTTGCAAATGTCTATCGCTTCCGGGCAGCGCTGGGCGAAGATGCAGCCCTCGTGCCGCACGGTCATATCCGGCAGGAAGCCGGGGATGCTCTTGAGGATCACGCGTTCGCCTCGGAGCGGCGGGAACGCTGCGAGCAGCCCCTTTGTATACGGATGGGCGGGGCGTGCGAGCACCTCGCTTACCGGCCCGGACTCGAGCAAGCTCCCCGCGTACATGACGGCGATCTTGTTGCACGAGCTTGCCACGACCGAGATGTCGTGCGTGATAATGATGCGGCTCGTTTTCAGTTCGTTCTCCATCTTGCGCAGCTCGCTGAGGATCTGCCCCTGCGTTACGACGTCGAGCGCGGTGGTTGCCTCGTCCATAATAAGGAGGTCCGGCTCGTGCAGCAGGCTCACCGCGATCATCACGCGCTGGAGCATGCCGCCCGAAAGCTCGTGCGGATAGAGGCGGTATACGCGCTCGTTGAGGTTAACAAGCGCAAGCATCTTCGTAGCCTGTTCCTGCGCTTGTTTACGCGTCGCGCCCGGCTCGTGAATGCGGTAGATATCCTCGATCTGGTCGCCGATGCGGTGCACGGGGCTAAAGGAGTTCATCGCCTTCTGGAACACGACCGAAAGGTTCTTCCAGCGGATCTTGTTGAGTTCTTCGATGGGCATGCCCAATAGGTCCTGCCCGAGGAACGTCGCTTCGCCCTCGATTGCGGTCTTCTTCGCGGGCAAGAGGCGCAGCAGCGCCATCGCCATCGTGGATTTGCCTGAGCCGCTTTCGCCCACGATGCCCATCGAGTCTCCCTGGTCTATCGAAAAGGAAGCGTCGCGTACGGCGAACACGCTCTTGTTCTTGTTTTTGTAGGTGACGGAAAGGTTCTTTACGTCAAGCACGCGCGCCATTTATCTTTCCCCCCTTTGTATCTTCTGCGGGTTTAAGATATGGTTGAGACCGTCCCCGAGAAGGTTGAACACCAGCACCGTGAACACCACCGCGAAACCCGCGTATACCGATACCCAGGGGGCGGTGGTGATGTAGTTGCGCCCGACCTCGATCATCTGTCCCCAGCTCGTCACATTGGGATCACCCAGGCCGAGGAAGGAAAGCGAGGCTTCCGTGAGCACCGCGTACGCCATGCTCATGGTGGTGTTGGAAATCACCGGATACATGCCGTTGGGGATAATGTACTTAAAGAGAATCTGCCGCTCGTTCTCGCCCATCGCCCGCGCGCCTGCGACGAACACGCGCTCCTTGAGGGAAAGCGTCTGCGCGCGCATCAGCTTGGCGTTGCGCGGCCACGTGGTGAGGCCGATGATGACCATGACGTTCGTGAGGCTGTTGCCGAATAGCGCCACCACCAGCATGATGAGGAACAGGTCGGGGATCATCATGAAAATGTTGATGATTTCCGAGATGACCACGTCGATCTTGCCGCCGAAGAAACCGGCGATGCCGCCGACCATCAGGCCGATGCCGCCGGAGATGAGCGCCGCGATCACGGCGACCCACAGGGACGTGCGCGTGCCGTATACCAGCATGGACCAGATATCCTGCCCCATGTGGTTGGTGCCGAGAAAATGCCCGGGAGAGCCCGGGGGCACGACGCTGTCCGGCCCGTAGAAGTCGGCCGGGTACTTGGTGATGAGCGGCGCGAATATCACGATGATAAGCAGTATTCCTACGCCGATCAGGCCGGTCAGAAACTGCCTGTCATGCGTGACGGCCGAAAGCACTTCCCGAAACTTCTTCATGCTGTTCATCCAACCCCTTGCTTTAATACCGGATGCGCGGGTCTAGTATCGCGTAGATGATATCGATGATGATCATGGTCGCGCATACCATAATCGACATGATCAGGTAAATGCCCATCAGCACCGGGTAGTCGCGCTGGCTGATGGCGGTGAGCATCACGCGCCCCGAGCCCGGCCAGGCGAACACGATTTCTATGAGCGCCACGCCCGCAATGAGGTACGCGAGGGTGATGCCGAATATGGTCACGACGGGCAGTATGGCATTCTTGAGCACGTACTTGCGGAAAATCTTCTTTTCGCTCATGCCCGCGGCGCGGTAGGTCATGATGTAGTCCTCGTTGTTGACCTGGATGACCGAGGATTTAGCGATGCGGAAGTAATAGGGCATATCCAGCAACACCAGCGTGAGCATGGGCAGGAACATGTGCTTGGCGATGTCCAGCACGCGGGCGAAGCCCGTATACTTGGCGCGCACGTCCTCCATGCCCGAGGAGGGGAACCAGCCGAGCTTGACCGCGAAGATGATGATCAGCATCAGCGCGAGCCAGAAGCCGGGCATGGCGTTGAGAAAATATGCCCCGCCGGAGTAGGCTGCGTCCACGACCGACCCTTCCTTGCGCGCCGCCGTAATGCCTGCCGCGGTGCCGAGAACGAGCCCGATGATGGAGGCGGTGCCGACAAGCAGCAGCGTCGGCCCGATCTTTTCGCCGATGATCTCCACGACCGGACGGCCGAAAATGATGGAATCACCCAGATCGCCCTTTACCAGCTGCCCGAAATACTTGAAATACTGAACATAAAGCGGCTGATCGAGGCCATATTTCGCAGCGAGCACAGCCTTCAGCTCGGGGTTGGCGACATTCTTGCCCAGCAGGATCGTGGTCGGGTCGCCCGGCGCGATGTGGATGAGCACGAAGTTCAGCGTCATAACCAGAACGATTGTGACGATGCTGATGAGCAGCTTTTTTACGATGTATTTTTTCATGATTCCGCTCCCAACTCACTGGCGTTTGATACGGATGATCGAAATGCCCGGGCTATGCGCCTTTGCGGCAGGCGCGCACGTCATGCTATAAGCGCCCCTGCGTCTTCTCTCCGCGCTCTCGGCGCGCGGATAAAGGGTATCGGTTCGTTCTGCAGGGCTGGTTTGCTTGATGGCTGCTTGGCCGGGGCTGTGCCTTGAAAGGGCGAAGGACTGTGCCTCCCTAAAATGTAGCATATGCATCAAAATAAAATTGGATGAAGCATTTGCTTTTATGTGGGTTATTATACGGCCTGTATCCCTCGTTGTCAACGCGGAATATCTGTAAAAGTGGACACATGTAAAACTTGGCAAAACGGTTCCGCTCAGCGGCGTAAAAACATTGCGCGCCCTTCTTTCATCCGCGTGGTATTTTGCGCATTGACAATGAAGCGTTCGCGCCGTACAATCCCCAGTAGTGAGCGTTTGTTTCATAATGCGCGCTTCATTGCGGCATTTCGGATAACATTCGAGCGGAGGATGCACGTTATGACCTTGATGGACAGGATCCATACGAATTACGCCGACATGACGAAATCACAGCGAAAAATCGTCCATTTCATGCAGCTCAACAGGCAGGATATGCTTTTTGACTCGCTCGCAGCCTTCTCGGGCAAAGTCGAGTGCAGCGAGGCGACCGTTGTGCGCTTTGCCCGGCAACTGGGGTATTCCGGCTATGCGGACATGCAGGACGCCATGCATGGCGAGCTCCTCGCCCAGGCGAACCGCGCCACATCCGACGCCCGCGCGCGGAAGGGGGAGAGCCATTTCGCGCCGCTTGTGGATGGGGCCGCGCAGCGGATCAAAGCCATGTACGACGAGCTGGACATGACCGAATTCGAAGCTGTCTGCCGCGCCGTGATGGAGGCGGAAAACGTCCTTTTAGTCGGTTATATGGACTCCTTCGGCACAGCGGCGCACGCGCTGCACTTGCTGGACGATATCCGGCCGAATGTGGATTTCGCGCGTTTGCTGCTCGAAACCAACGAGGTGTACCGCCGCATCCACAAGAAAACCGCGATGCTGGTCGTGTCCTTCGCGCCGCATTACACGTACACGCATACCCTGCTTGATCTTGCCTTGCAGCGCGGCAGCACCACGCTGCTGATCACGGACTCCAAGCTCAACTCGCTGGCGCGGATGGCCTCGCATGTGATCTGCGCCAAGCCATATTTCGACAGTGAAACAAAATGCATGGACGTGAGCGCGCCCGTGCACCTGATTTATGCCATGATCCGTAAAATGACGCTGGATTATCAGGAACAGGTTGACAACTACCGCAAATCCAGCCTGAGGAGATTTGAGGAATACGTCGAATAGCTCCTTGAGCTGTCAAACGGAAAACGCGTCGTCCCCGCGCCTTCGCGCCGGGGACGATTCATCTATTCCAGCGCCTCGAACGCGCTCCTGTAGAGCATGGCGGCCGCGGCGACGTTGCGCCACCAGCCGTAATGGAACGGCGTGTAGCGGTAAAGCTTCTCCACTTCCATGATGAGCGCGAGATATCCCTGCGCGACGGCGTAGCGGATTCTCTCCTCCCCGGTCGCGAGAACCGGGCTATCCGCAACGGAGTTGTACGCGTCGAGGCTCGCTTTCTTTCCGGCGAGGGGCGTCATCATCTCAAGGCATACGAAGTCCACGATGCGGTCGCCCCAGAAGCTCCTTTCCGGGTCGATCCACGCATATATCATCGCGCCTTCCTCGCGGCGGCAGATGATGTTCGGCGGCCAGATGTCGAAATTCACCATCGAGCATTCCGCCTTGGCAAGCGTTTCCCGGTGCTTGTCGATGAGCGAAAGCAGCTTTTTTCCGCGCCGCGGCGTCACGCCCCTGGCGGCGGCGTCCTCCATGAGGCTTTGCGCCATCGCGCGTATTGCCCGGTGCCAGTCCTCGTAGAGCCCGTTTTGGATGTAACCGAAGCGATCGTTTTTGATCCTGTGGATCTGCGCCGCCATTTTCGCGAGCTGCGCGGTACAGTCGGCCTTTTCCGCCCGCGTGAAGTCCATCTGATCCATCTGCCGCCCCTGCAGCTTTTCCATAATGAAGAAGCCCGCGGGGATTAGTTTCCTGCTGAAATCCGCATGGTGGATTTCAGGCACGGGGATGGAGGTGCGCTCCCGCATAAGCCCGTACCAGTACACCTCGGAGGCGAGCATATCCCTTTCGTAGGTCAGTATGGGCGTGCCGTCCGTAGGCGCGATCTTGACGGCGTATTCCCTGCCGCCCGCCTTGGCGGAAAACACCGCGTTGTACTCGCCTGCCCCGAGGGGGGCGATGTTCGCCGCCCCGTCTATGCCCGCGCTGCGGAACAGCTTCTCGAGGGCGGCGCCGTCGATCCGGTATTTCGTCCTGCTGATCATGGAAGACCCTCCCGCTCGGTTTAATGGTGGGGCAATTTTAAGAAGCGCAGCCGGTCCGACTCTCCTCATTCAATAATGAGGCAAAGCGGCGGTATATTTCAAGATCCGGCTCAAAGTTCTTTTGCCGCTGCAAAGCGATCGGAACGGCAGTGTGCCGTGGGCGGCGATCGGTCGATGACTATTTCTGCGGGAGCGCTGTTTTCAATCTTGAACTGTTTTCCCCGCATTGATCCGCCTCTTAAACTGCAAACGGTGCGAAAAACGCGGAAAAATCATAGAACTTTCCATCTTGGTTCCCACAAGCGCCGCGTTTTATGATAAGATATATGCGGCGTTCATATCCTGTAATGGGAAGGCGAAGCCGCGCGCGGAAGGAAGCTTCCGATCGCACGGGCGGCGGAACGCCGCAGGTCAAACGGAATTCCGGACGGGCGCGGCCCGGATCGGATGTCAGGCGTATCAACGCATTTCCGGAAGGCGGCCGGATCCGCCATATATGCACAGGATAACGAAATGGGAGAGGACACATGACCGAATACGACAGTAGCGCCGAGCGGGAGAAACCGCCCGGCTGTCGGCTCGTTGCGCGCGATTATCCCGCGCGGGACGGGCACAGGATCGGCGTAACGTATTACGCGTCCTTCAAGCGCGGCGCGCCGCTGCTGCTCGAGGTGCACGGCGGAGGCTTCGTCGGCGGCCACAACACGGATGACGCGCAGCTCTGCCTCGATCTCCTCGCGCGCACGGGCATGAACGTGGCGAGCATCGAGTACCGCTATGCGCCCGAAAAGCTTTACCCCTGGGCGACTACCGACGTTTTCGATGCGCTCGCGGGCCTTCGCGCGGACGAGGAGCTGGATTTCGACCGCGCGCGCGTTTCGGCCATCGGCCACAGCGCGGGCGGCAACATCGTGGCGGGGCTTTGCCTTCTGCTGGGGGATGAAGCGCAGCTGTGCGCGCAGGTGCTGGATTATCCCTTCCTCGACGCTACGCTGGATCCCGCCGAAAGGCCGAAGGTATCCTATTCGATTCCCCTCCTCATGATGCGCCGCTTCCTCAGGGCGTACTTCCCGGATGAAAGCGCGCGCGCCGAGACGCTCGCGAGTCCCGCGCTGCTCGGCGCGGAGGACGCGCGCCGCATGCCGCCGACGTTCCTTCTGACCTGCGATCAGGATAATCTGCGTTCCGACGGGCTTCGCTATCTTGAAAAGCTCAGGGCGGCGGGCGTGCCGACGGAGTGGCTGGAATTGGAGCATACGCAGCACGCGTACGTCGAAACCGTGCCGGGCGGCGGCATTGAGGACTGCTGGTGGATGAGCCGCCGCATGAAAGCGCGCCAGAAGGAATGCTATTCCGTGGCGCTCGAGGAGATCGCCAAGTTCCTTCGCGCGCGCTGCGAGGATTAAGCCGCTTATATCAATAAAACAAGGAGGCGGGGGAATACGGTTCCCGCGCCTCTTTCTTTTTTGCAAAGGCTTTCTCAGTCCGCCTTCCGCTTTACGAGCCGCGTCCAGCCGCGGCTGTCCGGCAGGCGGCCCGTCTGTATACCCGTAAGCGTGTCGTACATCCTCTGTGCGACGGGGCCGATGCTTTCCCCTAGGTCGATCGATTCCCCCTTGTATTCGAGCTCGCCTATGGGCGAAATGACCGCCGCGGTGCCCGTGCCGAAGGCCTCCGTGAGAACGCCTGCCCTGTGCGCCTCGAAAAGCTCCTCAACCGGGATGGCGCGCTCCACGGTTTTGATGCCGAAGTCCTCGGCAAGTTCGAGTACGCTCATGCGCGTGATGCCCTCTAGTATGCTGCCGTTGATGGCGGGGGTCACGAGCGTGCCGTCGATGACGAACATCGTGTTCATCGCGCCGACCTCCTCGATGTAGCGGTTCTCGCGCCCGTCCAGCCAGAGGACCTGGTCGTACCCTTTTGCCCGGGCAATCTCCGCCGCGCGCAGGCTGGAGGCGTAGTTGCCGCCCGTCTTCGCGTTACCCGTGCCGCCGCGCACGGCGCGCACATAGGCGTCCTCGATGTGGATGCGCACGGGCGTGATGCCGTTGGGGTAGAACGAGCCCGAAGGGGAGCAGATAATGAAGTAAATGTGCTTTTGCGCCGAATGGACGCCGAGGCGGTTTCCGTCGCCGATCATCGTGGGGCGCAGGTACAGCGTGGTGCCGGGGCTGCGGGGCACCCAGCCCCGCTCGAGGTCCACCAGCGCTTCGATGGCGGCGAGCTGCAATTCCTCGTCGATGGGGGGAAGGCACATGCGGTAGGCGCTTCGGTTCATGCGCGCGGCGTTCTCTTCCGGGCGGAACAGGCCCACCTCGCCGTCGTCGTAGCGGTAGGCCTTGAGGCCCTCGAAAATTTCGATGGAGTAATGCAGCACCGGGGACGCCGGATCGATGGTGAGCGGCTGATACGGTATGATGCGCGCGTCGTGCCAGCCGTGCTCCCCGTCGTGATTGGCAATAAACATGTGGTCGGTGAAAACGCTGCCGAAGCCGAGCTTGCTCTCGTCCTCATACTTTGCCTTGGGCAAAACGGTTCTTTCAATCGGGATGTTCATTCTTATGCCTCCGCGGAAATACGCTTTGCGCCCCGGCGCAGCGCTTCAAGGTTGAGTTCCACAAGCGCCGCCTTGGCTCCCGTGAACATATGCGCGAGCATGCCGCGTATGGTTTCGGTTTTCAAAAGCTTTGTCGCCTCGATGTAGGCGCCGAGCATCACCATGTTGGCCACCTTCATGTTGCCAAGCTCGCCCGCGATGTCGAGGCAAGGCACGTAGAAGGCCGAAACGTCCGCGCGGGAGGCCCTGACTTCGATGATGCTGCTGTTGATGAGCACCATGCCGCCGCTTGTGACGAGCGGCTCGAACTTCGCAAGCGAGGGCTTGTTCATGGCGATGAGCTCCGTGGGGTTCTGTACCATGGGGGAGATGATTTCCTCCTCGCCGAGCACCACCGAGCAGTTCGCTGTGCCGCCACGCATTTCGGGGCCGTAGCTCGGGAGCCAGCTCACGCACAGCCCCTCCTTCATGCCCGCCTCGGCGAGGGTTTTGCCCATGGCCATCACGCCCTGCCCGCCGAAGCCGGAAATGACGATCTCGTGCGTCATGTCACTTCGCCTCCGATCTGTCTGCAAAAACGCCCAGCGGGAAGTATGGGATCATGTTCGCCTTGAGCCAGCCGACGGCCTCGAGCGGCGTCAGACCCCAATTGGTGGGGCAGGTGGAGAGAACTTCAACAAAAGTGAAGCCTGCCCCGGCCAACTGGAGTTCGAACGCTTTCTTAATGGCTTTTTTAGCCTTAAGTATATTGGGAACGTCCACCGCAGCGACTCGCTCCGCATAAACGCAGCCGTCGATGGTGGAGAGCATCTCCGCCATGCGGATAGGGGAGCCGTAATGCTCCTTCTGCCGCCCGAAGGGGGCGGTCGTAGCCTTCTGACCAAGTAGCGTGGTCGGGGCCATCTGCCCGCCCGTCATGCCGTAGATGGCGTTGTTGACGAAGACGGTCGTAATCTTTTCCCCGCGCATGGCCGCATGCACGATTTCCGCCGTGCCGATGGCGGCGAGGTCGCCATCCCCCTGATAGGTGAACACGGCGAGCTCCGGGTGCACGCGCTTGATGCCCGTGGCAACGGCGGGCGCGCGCCCGTGGGCCGCTTCCTGCATGTCGCACGCGAAATAGTTATAAGCGAATACCGAGCAGCCGACCGGCGCGATGCCTACGGCGGAGCCGATCAGATCGAGCTCCTCCAGCGTTTCGGCCACCAGCTTGTGCACCACGCCGTGGGTGCAGCCGGGGCAGTAGTGCATTTCGGCGTCGGTCAGTCCCTTGGAACGCTGATATACGATGCTCATGCGTCTTTCCTCCCCAGAGCCCGGCGGGCTTCGTCGGTCAGTTCCTGCGGCGCGGGGATTACCCCGCCGCCCGCGCCCACAAAGCTTACGGGCTTCATGCCGGATACGGCGAGGCGCACGTCGTCGATCATCTGGCCCATGCTCAGTTCCACGGCGATGACGGCCTTTACGCTTTCCATGGCCGCGCGCTCGCGGAGCGCCCGTTCGGGGAAGGGCCACAGCGTGACCGGCCGGAACAGCCCCGCTTTCACACCGTCCTTACGAAGCTTGAGAACGGCGGCGCGCGCGATGCGCGCGGTCGTGCCATAG
>DATMYG010000312.1:0-2207 GCA_035561055.1 Clostridia bacterium
GTACCGCACAGGCATCTATTATACGGACGAGGCGGACAGGCCCCCAATCGAGCGCGCGCTCGCCGGGCTGCAACAGCGCTGCACGAAGCCAGTCGCCATTGAGGTCGCACCGCTTTCGCACTTCTATTCCGCGGAAGTATACCACCAGAAATACCTCGATAAGAATCCCGGCGGGTACTGCCACATCCCGCAGGCGAAGTTCCGCCGCGCAGTCGAGGCCGTGGTCAATCCCGCCGCATACCAAAAGCCGGACGGTACGAGGCTCCACGCCGACCTCACCCCCGCGCAGTATGAGGTCACGCAGCGCGCCGCCACGGAACCGCCCTTCCGCAACGAATTCTTTGATCAGTACAAGCCCGGCATTTATGTGGATGTCACGACCGGGGAGCCGCTTTTCGCCTCCTCGGACAAGTTCGAGTCCGGCTGCGGCTGGCCGAGCTTTTCCCGCCCCATCGACCCCAACGTCCTATGCGAAAAGCGCGACCTTGCCCACTGCATGATCCGCACCGAGGTCCGCTCCCGCGTGGGGGATGCGCACCTCGGCCACGTGTTCGACGACGGCCCCCGCGCGAAGGGCGGCCTTCGCTACTGCATCAACAGCGCGGCGCTGCGCTTCATTCCCAAAGAAGATATGGAGAAAGAGGGCTACGGCGCGCTGATCGATTTCGCGCGCTGAATTAGGAGGGAAGAAAAGAACATGAACATCGAGCTCATTTGCCGCGGCGGTGCCGCGGTCGCCGTCGTCACGGCCGACGAACCCGTGCTTACGGACGTCCAATCCGCGCTGGATCTGATGGCACAGGTTCAGTTCGAGCACCAGGCCTCCCGCATCGCGATCGCGAAGAGCGCCGTGGCCGAGGATTTCTTCATATTAAGCACGCGGTTGGCGGGCGAGGTGTTGCAGAAATTCGTGAACTATCGGGTGAAGTTCGCGATCTTCGGCGATTTCTCGAGGTATACGAGTAAGCCGCTGCGGGATTTCATCCGGGAAAGCAACGCGGGGTGGGACGTGTTCTTCGCCGCGACGCGGGAGGAGGCCGTGGAGCGGCTGTTGCGCGTTTGAGTATCATTCTGTCGTAAAGATAGGGTAAGGCCGCCCCGGACTCGAACCGGAGCGGCCTGTGTTCATTTATTCCGGTACATTAACGCGTACCGATCCCATTTTTCATCAGCCGCATCTCTTGCGATAGCAGCACATACATAGCCTGAAAATCACCATGGCCACGATGATCACAAACAGGATCACCGCCAAAATAATCAGCGAGGGTATCGCGACAAGAAGCTCGGCCGCAAACAGCACCCCGAAGATCAGTCCGAGGGTGGCCGCAAGCACGACTGCGAAGAACGCGAGCGCACGCAAGGTGCACACGCACAGAAAGCTTCTCGAATCCATGCCGGGCTGCGACCGGATCGAGCAAGACTGAGGCTGTGCATAGTAGTCATTCGACGCCTGGTTACTCATAAACATACCTCCTTTCCCGTTTATTACTATCATCATATGCAGACAGGCCTGTAAACGTAAATAAAAACGCGAAAGTTTGTGATTTTTAGCCGTATCCGCCGTTTTTTGCGATAAGAACACGCACACTGCGGTGACAAGAATAATATGATATAACAAATCAATCTCACAGGAGGGTTATGATACTAGATGGATATGGATATGGATATGAATGGCATGCATGAATGCGGTTACGGCCATGGCTGCGAGCCGCCGCGCCCGAGCTGTCTGGACGACATCGCCTGCAGCCAGAGAAAGGTCGCCGAGTGCGAAGCGAAGCTGTTCTGCGTGATCTCCGACCGCCTCGGATGTGAGATCCGCCACGCCCGCTGCCTGCGCGAGCTGGAACACCTGCTGCACCTGACCAATCGCTTCCTCGCCTCGAGCGCCGTCAAGGAAAAGGCGATCGGCGACGTAGTCGCCGCGCTGGGCAGCGTCAGGATGGATTGACGGATTACGGCCAACATTCCCGGCGCACCGAAAATCGTTTGAATCGCAAATGATAAGCAGCGGCCTTTCCATTACGAAAAGCCGCCTTTTCTTATTGCGGTGCAGTGCGGTATGATGGGGCGAAACGCGCCCCGGCCGGCGCAACCCCGGCGTCGTTTCCGGGTCGCGCAACGCGCGCGCGGAATATTTTAAAGAAGAGCGCCGTTGTCGAAACTTGCCTCTTTTCAAGCGGCGCGTTCTTGCCTATAATAAGAGGGCT
>DATMYG010000313.1:0-3602 GCA_035561055.1 Clostridia bacterium
ATGAAGACCAACGGGGCGGCGGGTGCATACGCGCGCTCGCGCGCGAGTTCCTCCTCGTCCGGCTCGGTGAGCGCAAGAAAAGCCGCGTAATCCTCCTGCTCGTCCTGCGCGCCCGCGCCGGACTGAAAGAGCGCGGCTATCGCGTCGATCAGCTTGGTTTTGGCTCCTTTTGTCATACGGCTAGTATGGCGTGGAGCCGCGGTGAAGATACCCTATCTACGGGGAAGCTTCGCGGGTTCCCCGGGGTCCGCCTCGCCGCTGAGCGTAATCGTTTTGATGCGCACGTCGGCAAGCGGCCTGTCGCCCCGGCCCGTGGGAACGGAGGCAATCTCGTCCACGACGTCCATGCCTTCCACCACGCGGCCGAAGGCGGCGTACTGCCCGTCCAGATGCGGCGCGTCCTCATGCATGATAAAGAACTGCGAGCCCGCGGAATCCGGATTCTGCGCGCGCGCCATGGAAATGACGCCGCGCTTGTGCCTGATGGGGTTCGCAATACCGTTGGCGGCGAATTCGCCCTTGATGCACCACTTGGGGCCGCCCATACCCGTGCCCTCCGGGCAGCCGCCCTGTATCATGAAACCGGGGATGACCCTGTGGAAGACCAGCCCGTCGTAGAAGCCCGCCGAAGCCAAATGGAGGAAGTTCCGCACCGTGTTGGGAGCGGCCGAAGCGTCGAGCTCCAGCTTGATCTGCTTTCCGTTTTCCATTTCAATTGTAACCATGTCATTCTCCTTACTGTTTTGTTATGCGTAGAGAAAATTCATCGCGAGCGCACCGTACACGTTAAAAAGGATGCCGAAATACGCCGCCGCCTTCTCCCAATTGCGAAGGCGGGGTTCGCCCTCCCCCGCCCTGGGCGAAAGCAGGAAATAGGCGAGGGCGAGCGGAAGCATGTCCACCGTATACCGCGCGCCGAACTGCCAGCCGCCGAAGGTTTTGTGCGCGCACAGCGCGAGCATGACGCACAGCATCGCGATAAGGAGCGCCGCGCGCGCGGGTCTGAAGGAACGCTTCCATACGTTGCGCCCGAGCGCAGCGAACAGGAGAAGGAAGAAAGGATTCGCCACGTAGAACAGGAAGCCGTTGAAGGCGGGGTAATCGAGCGTGAGGTCCAGCCTGAGCCTGACGGGGCGAAGCCAGATGTTGTAAAGGTTCTCCGCGAGATACGCGAAGTTGAACTGCCCGTTCTCCGCCTCGGTGAACTCGGGCAGGTAGTTGTGCCCGAATTCGAGCGGGCTGCCGAAGCGCGCGTAGTTGTACCACATGTACGCCAGGGCGACGGCGGCGACGGGTAGCCACGCCTTCCACTGCATGAGCGCGGCGCGAAGGAAGCCAAAGCCCTTTTCGCGATCCTTCTCATAGAAGTAAACGAACAGCGGCAGGAACGCGAAGGCCGAGAAGGGCCTGCATCCGACCGCGAACGCGACGAACAGGTAGGCGAGCAAGCGCCTGTCCCCGAGCGCGCACCACAGGGAGAGCAGCAGCAGCAGGAAGTTCAGCGACTGCGCCATGAACCACACGCCGCCGTTGGTGCTCATCCACATAAGGTTGCTTCCCCATACGAGGAAAAGGGCAAGCAAAGCGGCGTTGTTGGGCGCATACCGCGCCCTGCATGCGAGCCTGTAGACGAGTGCGGCGCTCGCCATCGCCAAGAGCGCGACGAGGAGGTTGTTGGGCGTGTTTTCGCCGAAGAGCGCAGCGAAGGGCAGCAGCACAATCGAGGGGAACGGCGGGAAGGAAACGAAGTACTTGCCCTCGAAAATGGCAAGCTCCAGATAATCGTAATTGCGCCCGAGGTCGAGCTGGCCGCGCAGCCACGCGAGAGACTGAAGGGTGTAGCTATCCCATGAGCTGTGGGCAAATAGCGTGCCGCCCAAAAGGTCGTGCAAAAGCACGTAGCCAAGAAGCATTATGAGCAGCATGAGGGCGAGCGTCGCCCGCTCCTGTTTTCGATCGCGCGGCTTTAACGATTCCATATAAACGCGTGCGGCGCCTCCTCGCCCCTCACTACGCGCAGCGCGCCTGCGGCGAGCGCCTCAAGCTCGAATTCCCCGGGCATAAGCTCGACCGGGGCGATCCACGACACGCGGCGGACGATTTCATCTGTAAGCCGCTTCGAGTAAGCGACGCCGCCCGTAAGTATGATTCTGTCCACCTTGCCGCAGACGACCGTGGCGAGGTCGCCGATGCCCTTCGCGCTCGAGTAGGCCATGGCTTCGTAGACGAGCGCGGCACGCGCGTCCCCCGCGTCGATCATGCGTTCGACCTGGCGCGCGTCCGCCGTGCCTAGATGCGCGCGTAGGCCGGCGTTCCCGCGCACTTTTTTGAGCATATCCCGGTAGGTATGCTTTCCGGAATAGCACAGCTCTATGAGCGGTTCCGCCTGCAGTTTGCCGCAGCGCTCCGGCGCGAAGCCTGCGTCGTCGTCGCTGTACATGTCTATGGCACGCCCCTTATGGTACAGCCACACGCTCGTGCCTCCCCCGAGATGCTGCACGATGAACGTGGACTCCGCAAAGGGCTTTTTCAGGACTTCCTCGGCGCATTTAATCGCCATGGCGCGCGTGTTGAGCGCATGGCCGCGGCTCTGCTTTTCAATTTCGGGCAGCCCGGTGACGCGCGCGATGGGCTCGAGCTCGTCCACCACGACGGGGTCGTAAATATATGCGGGAATACGTAAAGGGGCCGCGATCGCGTATGCCACGGCGCAGCCCACGTTTGAGATATGTTCGCGCAAGTTCCGTTCGTCGGAGACGTATGCCACCATGTCGTCGTTGATCGTATACGCGCCGGTCTTGCAGGGAGGGAGCATGCCTCCGCGCGATACGATGCAGGTGAGGGAATTCGCCGACACGCCGTGCTTCCCGAGGGAAGCAAGCACGCATCCTTTTCTGAAGTTCAACTGATCGATTGCTCTGGAGAAAGGCTTGAGTTCAGCGTCGGTATGTTCGACGGCTTCGCGATATAACTCCGAACGATCTTCAAAGACGGCGAGTTTGGTTGACGTCGTGCCGGGATTGATGACGAGAATCCTGTCCATGCGTGGCAACCCTTTCGGACGCCCCTTGGGGGCGTTAATGCGCAGCCTAAGCCGCAGCATTATTTTACCACATATCTCAATTCCTCTCCATCGTTAAATCCGATGTATCCGTAAAGCAGGCATTGTGAAAGAACCGCGATAAATTCCGTATTCGTCGGCGGCCATTCGCTCGCGCTGCTACGGAAAAGCCTGGAGAGGATTTGCCGATCCCCCCGCTCGAATGTGCGCTGGACGGCGAAGCGGATGTTTCGCTCGATGCCGGCTTGAGTGCACTGGTAGCGTTCCGACAGCTTTGGATAAACCAGGGAGCGCATGTTGTAGAGATACTCTGGGTGCTCCTGAATAATCGAGAGGATCAGATACACGTACGCATACCCTTTGTATCTGGGATGCATACCGATCTTCTGAAGGAGCATGGCAGGGGCAAGGGCCAGTTTTTCCATTCGATTTGCTTCCTTTCTTTAGAATGCTAGTTCGATTTGCTTCCTTTCTTCAGAATACTAAGAGGTGAGAACCGCCGCACTGTAAAATAATGGTAACCCCAGGAAAACGCGTAGGC
>DATMYG010000314.1:0-5240 GCA_035561055.1 Clostridia bacterium
ATGTATGAGTGCAGCAATAACTAATATTTATCGAACAAATCGACAATTAATATCAAAATACTTACTTGTGGATTCCTGGAAAATGATATAATATATCAAATAAGCTGCTGTATGAATCGTTAAAATTTGATATTTTTCAGGAAAATCAAGTATGCAAAGCATCAGAATCGTACTGGTCAACGACAACCCTCGAATGTGCGACTCGCTCGCGGAGCTTTTTGGTGCGGATAAGCGATTTGAGGTTTGCGCGAAAGCCTACAGCGCCGGCGAGGCCATGGAGTACTTCAGGAAGCAAAAGCAGCCGGACGTCGCGCTCATCGACATGCTCATGCCCATGTGCGACGGAACGGGCCTCGTCATGAAGCTGCGCGAGGAAAAGCTCTGTTCGGGGACGATGCTCATCGGCCTGACGGGTTTTCTCTCGGACGTCGCCATGCGCATGATCCAGTCTCTCGGGCTTGCGTACGTCATCGCCATGCCCTCCAAGCCGGACGCGATCTACAAGCGTGTATGCGCGTTGCTTCAGCTTGATTTTGAGGACGAAAACGTCCCCCTCTACATGGACATTCGCAGCAAGCAGATGCGCGAGCGGGACGAAATTATCACGAGGTACCTTTTCGCCATGGGCGTATGCGCCCATCACGACGGCTTCAAGTACATGCGCGACGCGGTTGCGCTCTATCTCGACAGCAGGAACAGAAGCCTCGGCATCACGACCGGCATTTATCCCGAAATCGCTAGGCGTTACGGCATATCCGAAAAAATTGTTGAACGTTCCATCCGCTACGCGATTGAAATGGCGTGGCTGCGCGGCAACGTGGAGAATCAGTACCGCCTCTTCGGTTATACGGTGAAGGAGGATAAGGGCAGGCCCACAAACAAAGAATGTATCACCCTCATCGCCGAAAGGACAAAGATCAGGATCGCATCGAATTATTAAGCCGTCAACCCATGCGGGACCGCGCCCCTCAGGGGCGCTCTTTTATTGACGCGCACCGGCGCCGGTGCTAGTATGGAACTGAGGTGAAAGTATGAAGAAGAGGTTTATTATCATCGTGTTGGACAGCGTAGGTATCGGCGCGCAGCCCGACGCGGCGGAATTTGGCGACGAAGGCGCGAATACGCTGGGCAATATCTACAAAAAGCGCGGGCTCAACATCCCCCATATGCTGGCGCTGGGGCTCGGCAACATCGAAGGGGCGAAATTGCCGCGCGTGTCTTCCCCAAGCGGATGCTTCGGCCGTGCGGCCGAAATCACCAAGGCGAAGGATACCACGAGCGGCCATTGGGAGATGGCGGGCGTCGTCATGGATCCGCCGTTTCGGACGTATCCCGACGGCTTTCCCCAGAGGCTGATCGACGCGTTTGAACGGCGGACCGGGCGCGGGACGCTGGGCAACGTCGTCGCCTCCGGCACGGAGATCATCCAAAAGCTCGGGGACGAGCATGTGAGGACGGGCAGGCTCATCGTCTATACCTCTGCGGACAGCGTATTCCAGGTCGCAGCGCACCAGGACGTGGTGCCGCTCGAGGAGCTTTACCGCTGCTGCGAGGCCGCCAGGGACATGCTCACGGGGGACGACCTCGTCGGCCGTGTGATCGCGCGCCCGTTTGTTGGGCGAAGCGGCGCGTACACGCGCACGGAATTTCGGCGGGATTACGCGATACCCCCCGTGGGGGAAACGATACTCGACGCGCTCACCGCGCGCGGCATGAGCACCGTGTGCATCGGCAAAATCGAAGATATCTTCCACCGGCGCGGCGTGAGCGTATCCGACCATACACGCAACAACCGGGACGGCATCGAGTCGACCCTGAACTTCATCCGCGAAGGCGCAGGCGAACTGATTTTTACGAACCTCGTCGATTTCGATATGCTCTACGGGCACAGGAACGACATCGAGGGGTACGGCGCGGCGCTCGAGTATTTCGACGCGAAGCTGCCCGAGCTGCAGGCCGCCATGCGGGAGGGAGACATCATGCTCATCACGGCCGACCATGGCTGCGACCCGACGACGGCGAGCACGGACCATAGCCGCGAGTACATCCCCATCGTCGCCTTCGGCCCTTCCGTCAAGGGAGGCGTAGACCTTGGCACGCGCAGGAGCTTCGCGGATATCGGCTGCACCGCGTTCGATTATCTGACCGGGGAACCGTTCAAGGTTGGCGCCTCGTTTTTATCTGAAATGAAATAAACGGCAGTAAATTGGTATCTTCACTCCCGTAAAGCACATATGCATCAATATGAACTTGATGCGGGAGTGATACTATGCTTAAACAAATATTCTCTCTCATGCTCGCGGCCATGCTGGCGCTTCCGTGCGCGGCGACGCGCGTTGACCCGGGGCCGGAAAGCGTAGCGTTTTCCTCCGCAAAAGCGGTGGCTGTGCTGGAGAGCGCGTGCCTGCAGACCGCCGTAGGCTACGATGCGGATACGGTGTATAACGTGACCGGCCTCTCGCGGCTGCCCGCGCTGATCTACATCTGCGAGGCGTTCGATACCGGGCTCATCCTCGAGGATACCGAAACGATCGTCGGCGAGATCGCCGCGGGCATAGGCGGCCCGACGGCCTTCGTCAGTTCGGGCGAGAGGATCGCCGCGGGCGCGCTCGTCAAGGCGGCGATCATGATTACGGCGGGGGACGCGTCATATGCGCTCGCCGAAACGGCGGCGGGCAGCGTATCCATGGCGGAGCAGGCGATCGCCGCGATCCTTACGGAGCTCAACATCGGCAGCGGGGACTTCACGCTTGCCCTTGGCAAACAGTCGATGACCGCGCGCGAGGTCTGCGCACTCATGGCGCGTTTGTCACAATCGCAAACCTACCAAAAGTACAGCGCGCTGACCTACGACGAAATCACCCATGAGAACGGCACCAAAACGGAGCTTGCAAATCCGAACAAACTCATCAAAACCCTCGAGGGCTGCTACGCGGGTTCGACCGGCTCCTCGAACGAAGCGGGGTATTGCGGCGCGTTCGCCGTAAAACGCGGGGAAACGAGCTACGTCGTCGCCGTGATCGGCGCACCGAACTCGGGCGCGCGTTTCGAGACCGCAAAGGAAGCGGCGGGAATCGCTTTTAGCACCTATGAAACGGTGTCCGCGGTGAAGGAGGGGGAAGTGGTCGTCCCCGGAATCGCCGTCATCGGCGGTATGAAACGCGCCGTCGACGCGGTGGCGACGCAACCGGTCGTGCTGCTCATCAAAAAGGGCGACGCATGGGGCTTTATGCCGGAAGTTCCCGCAAGCGTTCCCGCGCCCGTGAAAAAGGGCGACGTGCTCGGATATGCCGTTTATTCCTCCGAGGAGGGAACGGAGCAGGTGCGCATCGCGCTCGCGGCCGCCGGGGATGTCGGCAAGGCCGGCTGGGGAGAGCTGATCGCCGCGATTATGCGCGCATGGGTGCACGGATAACGCTTTCTTGCATAGAAGTGCGCCTTAGCGTATAATACCAACGAGAAAACCCGAAGGAGAATACGCTTTGTTCAGCAACATCGACCTGAGGAGCTGGATTGTCGAGGCCCTGTACCGCATACCCGGCATTTTGATCGGCCTGTCCTTCCACGAATGGGCACACGCATACGCCGCGTACAAACGCGGCGATCCTACTGCGCGCAATCTCGGCAGGATGACGGTCAACCCCATCGCCCATCTCGATCCGATCGGCATAGTGATGCTGCTCATCGTGGGCTTCGGCTGGGCGCGTCCTGTTCCGGTCAACCCGCGCAACTTCAAGAACCCCAGAAAGGACGACATCATCGTTTCCCTCGCCGGCGTGACGACGAACATCATCATCGCTTTCGTGTTCATGGGCTTGCTGTACGCGCTCAGCCTGTTCACGCAGAACGAGGTCGCATACTATCTGATCCTGTACGTCGTTTACATCAACGTAGGCCTGTTCATCTTCAACCTGATCCCCGTGCCGCCGCTCGACGGCTACCACGTGTTTCAGGCGCTGTTCGTCCGTTATCTGGGCTACCGCTTTTTCCAATTTCTCGAGCGCTACGGCAGCTATATTCTCATTGCCATCGTGCTCGGCGCAAGCGGGGTGCTCGGCGCCGCCGTGGAGGGAATCATCGGCCTGTTCGACAGTTTTTACAGCTGGCTCTTCAGCCTGTTCATCTGACGTTCCCTATGGCGTACGAGGTGCATCTCAAGGAATTCGACGGCCCTCTCGACCTGCTGCTCCATCTGATTGAGGAGGCGAAGGTCGACATCAAGGACATCTTCGTTTCCGAGATCACAAACCAGTACCTCGCCTTTATGGAAGAAGTGGACGAGCTTGACATGGAAACGGCAAGCGAGTTCCTGACCATGGCGGCGACGCTTGTGTACATCAAATCGCGCACGCTCCTGCCGCGGCCCCCAAAGGTCGACGAAGAAGAGGAGGATCCGGAGGTCGTACTGCTCCGCCAGCTTCGAGATTACAAGCGCTTCAAGGAAGCGGGGGCGGGGTTGGTTGCGTTGCGCGAGGGGATGCAAAGCGTCTACGCGCGTCTACCCGAGGAGTTTATACTGCCGCCGCAGGAATATAGCCTTTCCGACACGACGGCCGAGGAGCTTTTTTCCGCATTCGCACAGCTTCTGCGGCGCACGAGAGAGCTTGGGGAGAACTCCGCCGCGCAGACGGTCGCGGCCGACCGATATACCGTCAGAAACCAGCTCGCCTTTATCCGCGCGCGGCTCGGCGAGAAAGCGACCCTCACGTTCGAGGAGCTCTTCGAGGGAGCGCAGGAGAAACTCGAGCTCATCGTCACCTTCATGGCGCTGCTCGAGATGATCACGCGTCAGGAGATTATCCTTCGCCAGAAGATGCCGTACGGTAAAATTACCATCACGGCGTGGGAACTCATCGAGGACGACGAAAACTACGAATATATGGACGAGCTGAAATAGGAGGAATCCTTTGGAGTACGACGGGCGCTTCGGCGCAATAGAATGCATCCTGTTCGTTTCGGGCGATCCCGTGCCGATGGCGCAGCTTCAGCGCGCGCTCGGCGTCGGGGGAAACGAGCTCGGCGCGATCCTTTGCGATATGGACAAGCTGTACCGCGCCGAGAAGCGCGGCGTGCAGCTCTACGTGACGGATGATACGGTGCAGCTCGTCTCTAACAAAGAATACGCCTCCATCGTGCAGGAAATGATGCAGCCCGTACAGGAGAAGAGCTTCTCCCAGGCCATGCTCGAAACCCTCTCGATCGTTGCGTACAGACAGCCCGTCACGCGCATGGATATTGAA
>DATMYG010000315.1:0-2561 GCA_035561055.1 Clostridia bacterium
CCATAAAATCTCCTCCTCAACCGAGCGTCGTTCTATATTATTCTAGCATAGATTGAACCAAATGCAAAACGGTAAGGTTGTTGTTGCATTCTGATGATATTGTGGTATAATCGCTCACGAAAGCGGGCGAATGTCCGCCGGTGGAGGGGTGAGCCATGCTCAACGACCAGTTGAAATATTCGAAGGAAGTGCGGTGGGCACTCGAAGCGGGCACGCCGATCATCGCGCTTGAATCCACCATCATATCGCACGGAATGCCCTATCCCAGCAACCTTGAAACCGCCAGGAAGTGCGAGCGCGTGGCGCGCGAATGCGGCGCCGTGCCTGCGACTTGCGCGATCATCAAAGGCAAGGCGCACATCGGCCTGGACGAGGATCAGCTCGACTTCCTCGCCCGGGAACGAGGTAGCGTCGCCAAAGCCAGCAGACGGGATCTTCCCGTGCTCATAGCGCGCGGTATGAACGGTGCGACCACCGTCTCCGCGACCATGATACTCGCCGCCATGGCGGGTATTCGCGTCTTTGCGACCGGCGGCATAGGCGGCGTGCACCGCGGCGCGGAGCATACGATGGACGTTTCAGCCGATCTGGAGGAGCTCGCCAACACCCCGGTGACGGTGGTCTGCGCGGGGCCCAAGAGCATACTCGACCTGCCCCTCACGCTCGAATACCTCGAAACGCGGGGCGTTCCCGTCATAGGCTACGGCACGGACGAATTGCCCGCCTTCTATACGCGCACGTCCGGCCTCAAGGTGGACTACCGCATGGATACGCCGGGCGAGATCGCCGCGGTCATCCGCACGCAGAAGCTCATAGGTTACGAAGGCGGCATGCTCGTGGTTAATCCGATCCCCGAGGAGTATTCGATGGACCCCGCCGTCATCGGCGGAGCGATCGACGCGGCCTGCGCCGAGGCGGAGGAAAAGGGCGTCCGCGGCAAGGAGCTCACGCCGTATCTGCTCGCGCGCATCACGGAGCTGACCGGCGGGCAGAGCCTTGAGGCGAACATCGCGCTCGTGGAGAACAACGTGCGCCTCGCCGCGGCAATCGCCGCCCGCATCTAGAAATAAACTTTCATTTTATAAAAATTATGTACAAGGGATTCCCGATAGGATACTATAGAGTATAGGCATATCCTGCGGGAGCTTTGCACGTAAAATTAAACGCGGCATCCAGCGCCGCGCCGGGCGGGTACCGCCCGATCCGGACGGAGGAGTCACATGAAAAGCGAATATTTGATCGTCCACAAATCGGCGCTTCCGGAGTGCTACGAGAAGGTTGTCGAGGCGCGGGAGCTCCTTCGCCGCGGCGCGGCCAGGGAGGTCAGCGAGGCGGCGCGCATGGCGGGTATCTCCAGGAGCACCTTCTATAAATACAAAGACCTCGTCTTCACACCGGGCGAGAGCGCCTCGTGCAAGAAGGCGATTTTCTCCATGCTTTTAAGCCACGAGCGCGGCGTATTGGGCCGCGTGCTCAACAGCATGAGCGATATGGGCGCGAACGTGCTCACCATCATGCAAAACCCGCCCATCGGGGAGCGGGCAAGCGTGGTGATCTCGGTCGACATCAGCGATCTCGACCGCAGCGTGGAAGAGACGACGATGCGCCTAGGCGAGATGCACGGGGTCGAGCGCGTCGGCCTGCTCGACATGGAGTAAGCTCAGCCCCCCAGCCGTACGGCCGTATAGTCCCCGAGGAGCGCGGCCTCCTTTTCGTCGTGCGTCGCGATGAAGATCAGCGGGAAGCTCGATGCGAGCCGCCCGGCGATCCGCTCCCTGAGTTCCGCGTCCAGCCCCTTGAAGGGCTCGTCGAGGACGACCGCGTCCCCGCCGAAGCGCAGCGCCCGCGCGATGGCGACGCGCCGCTGCATGCCGCCCGAGAGCGCGCGGGGGTGTTTCCCGGCGTCCCCGCTTAGCTCCGTCAGCTCGAGGCACTCTTCAACGCTTCTTACGCCGTCCGCGAGGGCGACGTTTTCTTTTGCCGTGAGCCACGGCAAAAGGCGGTCTTCCTGAAATACAACCGCGACGCGCTTCCCTTCCATGCCTGTAAAGCCCCCGGCGGCGGGGGAGAGGAGGCCGGCGAAAAGCATCAGCAGCGTCGTCTTGCCGCTGCCCGAGGGGCCCAGCAGCGCGACCGCGCCCCGGTCCGGCAGCATCAGGGAGAGATGCTCTAGTATGGTTTTGCCCGCGCGCGCGAGGGTTGCGTTATTGAGTTCAATCATGCGTCAGCCTCCCCAGCAGCCTGAGCATCAGCTTTTCGAGCACGATGCTCAATAGAATTACCGCCGCCGTCCACGCGAAAAGTTCCGGCGTTTCGAGGTATAGCTTGCTCTCATACAGGCTCTGCCCTATGGAAAGGCCGCTATTGGCGATGACCTCGGCGGCTACCCCGCTTTTCCATGCGAAGCCGAGCCCCGTCGTACACGCGGCGACGAAGTCGGGGAAGGCGCTGGGCGCATACAGCTTCGCGAGGCGGCGAAGCCGGGGGACGCGGTACGCCCGCGCCATTTCGACCAACAGCGGGTCGGTCGAGAGGATGCCGGAGCGCACGTTCGCCCAGAC
>DATMYG010000316.1:0-7188 GCA_035561055.1 Clostridia bacterium
CATCGCCTCGCCGATGGAGATGCCTTCCTGCCCGCACAGCGCGAGCAGTTCGAAGCCTTTTTTGAACGTGTAGTCCTTCATACGGAAAACACCTCCGATACCGGCTCGCACCAGTCTTTTATAAGCTGCCGCACGCGCTCGCCCACGGGCGTGTCGGTTTCAATCACCATGCACGCGCCGCCGCGCTTTCCCTGGCGGAACACGCGCATGAAGGCGACGTTGATCTGTTCCTTGGCAAGGATCAGCGTCACCATGTTGATGACGCCCGGTACGTCCGTGTGGCGGACGATCAGCGTGGGATACTCGCCCGAGAACTTCATTTCGAGGCCGTTGACGTTGGTGACGAGGATGTTTCCCCCACCCACGGACTGGCCGACGAGCAAGGTCTTTTTGCCCCCGGCCCCCTCGAGTTCGATGCGCGCGGTGTTGGGGTGGTCCACGGGCTCGTCGGAAAGCTCCACCGTCACTTCGACGTCCGCTTCCTTTGCGAGCAGCATCGAGTAGCGAAGGCGCGGGTCGTCCTGCGCGAGGCCGAGCACGCCCGCGACGATGGCTTTGTCCGTGCCATGGCCCGGGCCCGTGGTCGCGAAGGAGCCGTAGAGCGTGATCTTCGCTTTTTTTACGTCTCCCCCCGCGATCTTCCTTGCCATGTTGCCCAGCTTCGCCGCGCCCGCCGTGTGCGAGCTGGACGGGCCCACCATGCGGGGGCCTATGATATCAAAAACGCCATAGTTCTGCATCGGCTACTCCTCAATTGAAATGACGCGGCCCTCGAGCCGGGCGAGATCGCTTCCCTCGGGGAAATGGAGCTCCAGCCGCGCCGCCAGGAGCGCGAGGCCTTTCGCGGCGACGAGCCTGTCCCGCTCCCGGTCTCCGTAGCGGTCGTCCCCGACGAGGGGGTATCCGGCGTGCGCGAGATGCGCGCGGATCTGGTGCGTGCGGCCGGTGACGAGCTCCACCTCCACTAGCGCGGTTTCGGCGCGCCGAGCAAGCACGCGATAGCGCGTGACGATCCGCTTCGCGTCGGGGCGCTCTTCGTCGTAAATTGCGACGCGCGCGTTCTCCGCATCCTTGACGAGCCAGGCGGAAAGCTCGGCCTCGTCCCGCTCCGGGCGGCCGTGCACCTCGCAGCGGTAGTATTTGCGGATCAAATGCGCCTTAATAGCCTCGCCCAGCGCGTCCTTCGCCCGTTCGTTCCTTGCAAAGAGCACGAGCCCGCCCGTCGCCACGTCGAGCCGGTGCACGGGGTAAACCGAATCGCCCAGCGCCTTCTTGAGCCGCGCCTCGAGGGAATCCCCGCCGTCCGCCTCCGCGACACTGAGCCCCGCGTCCTTGTCGGCGCAGAGCACGTCCCCGTCGAGATAGACGAGGCGCGCGCCCGCGGCGAGCGCGGAAAGCTCGTCTGAAAACGGTTCCCACGCACCGCCCTTGGGCCTAATTACGAACTCCATGCGCTCCTTTTTCACCGGGTGGTCGAAGCTCAGGGAATACGCCCAGAGCGCGAGCTGCTGCCCCGGCTTCGCCTCGCGGTTGTAGCGCTGGTCCCCCCAGATGGGGAAGCCCGCGGCGGCGAGCTGGCAGCGGATCTGGTGGTGGCGGCCCGTCATGAGCGAAACGTCGAGGAGCGTCAGCCCGCTCCTTTCGGTGCACCGGCGGTATTCGAGCAGCGCGGACTTCGCGCCGGGGTCGTCGGGTCCTGCCATGCGCGCGTTGCCGCTCGCTTCGTCCCGGACGATGTGGCCCGCAAGCCTCTCGCGCGCCTTAGGGGAGCCCGTCACGAGCGCGGCGTAGCGCTTCTTCGCGCCGCGCGCGGCGAACTGCTCCGAGAGGCGGGAGGCGGCCTTGCTCGTCCTAGCGAACACCATCACGCCGCCGACCGGCCTGTCGAGCCTGTGCACGAGGCCGAGGTAGACCTCGCCGGGCTTAAGGTACTTATCCTTAATATACGCCTTGGCAAGCGTCAACAGGTCCGCGTCCCCCGAGGCGTCCGCCTGCGCGGGGAGGTTCGTGGGCTTTTCCACCACGAGCAGGTGGTTGTCCTCGTAGAGGACGTTTAGCACACTTCGCCCTCGAAGGCGAATTCCGCGGGGCCGTCCATGTAAACGCTGCCGTCGGCATCCCAGAGGATGTCGAGCGTGCCCAGCATCAGGCGCACCTTGACGTGCCGCCCCGTGAAGCCCGCGATGGCGCTGCACACCGCGGCGCTGGAGGAGCCCGTGCCGCAGGCGTAGGTCGCGCCGCAGCCGCGCTCCCAGGTGCGCACCTCGACGGTTTCGGAATCGATTACGCGCGTGAAGTTGATGTTGGCCCCTATCGGGAACATCGGCATATGCTCGATTTCGTGGCCGATGCGGCAAAGGTCCTCGTAGGCGGGGATCTCGTCCACGAACACCACTGCGTGGGGGTTGCCCAGGAGGATCGCCGAGAAGGTCATGACCTTTCCTCCGACAGTGACCTTTTCGAGCACGCACTCGCCCTCGCCCAGCATGGGGATAAGGGGCTTCTTGCGCTCCGGCTTGCCCAGGTTGACGCGCGCGGAGACCGCCGCGCCGTCTTTGACGGTCAACTCGATGAGCTGCTTTCCCGCGAGGGTGTCGACCGAGAAGCTCTCCTTCGGGACGATGCCCGTGTCGTGCACGAACTTCGCGAAGCAACGGACCCCGTTGCCGCACATCGGCGCCACGCTGCCGTCGCTGTTAAAAAGCTGCATCTGTGCGTCGCACGTGTCGCTCGTTCGGGCGAACATCAGCCCATCCGCGCCGATTCCCGTGCGGCGGTGGCACAGCTTGCGGGCGAGAGCGGGGAGATTTTCCGTATAGATGTTTTGACGGTCGTCCACAATGACGAAATCGTTGCCAAGTCCGTGGGCCTTGATGAAACGCATAAGCACCTCCGAAGGCATATTTATTGAAGCTTATTATACCATGCGTCACAGCTTTTTTACACGCGCAACCTGTACAATCCGATCGATTTGGATTATCATGGATCATGGATGATCATATTGACGGATGCGGAGTAGCTTATGGAGCGGTATTTTTTCATCGTCAACCCCATATCCGGCTCCGGAAGGGCCAGAGCGGAGTTTGAAAAGGTCCGGGCGCTGCTCGACGCGCGGGGTGTAACCTACGAAGTCGCGTATACGCAATGCCCCGGCCACGCGAAGACCCTCGCCGAGGAAGCGCTCGCCGCGGGGTACCGCCGCGTGGTCGCCGTGGGCGGGGACGGCACGGTGAACGAGGCGGCCTCCGCGCTCGTCCATACGGACGCCGCGCTGGCCGTGCTGCCTTTCGGCACGGGCAACGACCTGACGCGCGTCGTGCGCTTCCCCGCCGAACCCGAAAAGGCCGTGGAAACGCTGCTTGAAGACAACGTCGTCCGGATGGACGCGGGTGAGGCGAACGGGCTGATTTTCGTGAACGTCGCGGGCCTCGGCTTCGACGTGGACGTACTCGTTAAAACGCTGAAATATAAGAAAAAGCATCCGCGCGGCATGACGCCGTACCTATTGGGCATTCTCGACGCCCTTTCGCACCTTCGCACCCTCCATCTGACCATCGAGCACGACGGGGAGCGCGTGAAGACCGAGGGCATTATTTTGAGCGTGGGCAACGGGCAATACATCGGCGGCGGCATGCGCGCCGTGCCCATGGGCGACCCGTTCGACGGGTACCTCGACTGCGTGTATGTGCAAAAGGTCGGCGTGCCGCGCTTCCTCGCGCTGCTGCCGGGTTTTCTCAAGGGAAAACATATAAAAGCGCCCGTCGTGCACCATTTCAGGACACGGGAGCTTCGCGTAGAAACCGAGGAGGAATGCGTGCTCGACTACGACGGGGACCTTCGCTCCTCGGCCTCGGCCGTATTCCGGGTGCTGCCCGGCGCGCTCAACGTCGTGCTGCCCCGGGAGGAGGCGCGATGAGGCGGCTCTATTTCGTCGTCAACCCCATTTCCGGCTCCGGCCAGGGCAGAACGCGCTTTGAGCAAACGCGGCGCCTGCTCGACGCGCGCGGCGCGGACTACGGCTTCGCGTACACCGAATACGCCGGGCACGCCGTGACGCTTGCGAAGGCGGCGCTCGAGGCGGGGGAACGGTGCCTCGTCGCCGTAGGCGGGGACGGGACGCTTCGCGAAACGGCCGGTGTCCTCGCGGATCGGGAGGGCGTGGAACTGGGTATCCTGCCGTTTGGCACGGGCAACGACTTCGCGCGCGGCGTCGGCCTCCCCGAGGAGACGGAGGCGCTCGTGGAGATCCTCCTAAAAGGGAAAGCGAGGCCGGTCGACGCGGGGGACGCCGACGGGGAATTTTTCATGAACGTCGCGGGCTTCGGCTTCGACGTGGACGTGGTGCGCTACACCGAGAAATACAAGAAAAAGCTCAATGGAATGCTGCCCTATCTTCTGGGCATCTTCCAATCCCTGCTCCACCTTTCGCGCACGAAGGTGCGCGTCGAGACCGACGCGGGGGAGAGCTTCGAGGTCACGGCAACGCTGTTCTCCGTCTGCAACGGCAGCCGCTTCGCGGGCGGCATTCGCGTGGCGCCGCTCGCAAGCCCTTCGGACGGGCTGTTTGACGTGTGCATCCTCAAAAAGGCTTCGCTTCCGGTGGTGCTCTGGCTCCTGCCGATCTACGTCAGGGGGAAGCACCTGAAATATAAGAAGTATTTCGACTACTTCAAGGCGAGGAGCGTGCGCGCGGAGTGCGCGTGCGCGCCGCTCGAGCTCGACGGCGAGCTGATCGGACAGGCTCCGGCGACCTTCGCGGTGCGGCCGGGGGCGATCCGGCTCATTCTGGGGGACTGATGGCCAGAAGAAGGTTCCATTCGAAGAACAGGGCGCTGACCTTCCGGCGCGTCGGGCTGCTGCTGCTCGGGGCGGCGCTGCTCGCGCTGATCGTGTGGGGAATTTCCGCGCTTGTCCGCGAGAAGGATTCCTTCGGTACGGTCGCGGAGCTGCCTTTTGTGAGCGACGCGCCCTATGTCTTCACGGGGACGGGCTTCTATTACATCGCCGGGGACAGCCTCGTCTACTACGACCTCTCCGACCCCGAGGAGGGCGGGAAAACCATGAAGCTGGGCACGACGGAGGTCTTCATGCGCGCCTCCTCGGCGCAGATGGCGCTCTATTCCGGCAACAGCGTGCAGATACTGGGCGTAAGCGAGGCCATCGACGCGGGCGGCACGGTGCTGGGCATCCGCTGCGGGGCGACGCACACGGCCGTCATGCGGCAGGACGCCTCGGGTGCGGCGGCAGTGCTTGTGTACGACGCGAAGGGCACGCTCATCGACGCGATCGAGCAGGACGCGGAGCTTCTGGTCGACTGCGGCCTTCGCGAAACCTCCTCCGGGGATGTGCTGTGGACGCTGATGCTCGACTCCTCCGGCTCCGTCCCTGTCAACACGATCACGACCTACACCTACGAGGTGGACGGCGCGGGCACGCCGCGCGCCTCCATGAGCGGCGTCATGACCGTGCAGGGGCAGCTTGTCGAGCGCGTGGTATTTACGCAGAAAAGCATTTTTGTCGCGGGGACAAGCCACCTCATCCGCTGCGACGCGGGCGTGAGCGGCGAAGCCTACCGTCTTTTGACTTATGGCTACCGTCTCGCGGATGTGACGGGCGCCGGTACAACCCCGCTGTTCGTCTACGTGGAGCGGGGCGCGGCGGAGCCCTATACCCGCGTCAAACTCTACAGCGCGGCGGAGGGCGACGTAGCCGAGGCGACGGCGCGCGAGGTGAACCTGCCCGAGGGGGCGAAGGGTTTCGTCGCCGCGAACGGCAGGCTCTACGTGTTCACAGAGGACACCATGTACGCCTACGGCGCGGACGGCGCGCTGCAGACGAGCTACGCGCTCGGCTTTGCCTGCGACCGGGCGGTGAAGCTGGACGAAAAGCGCGTGCTGGTCGAATCCGGCGGCGCGATGCGGCTCGTGACGCTCAAATGACCATACTACTATTATAGAAAGGAGGCGCTTCCATGAACCTGCTGGATTTCGCGATACTCGCGATTTTCGCGTTCTTCGTGCTCTCGGGGGTTTATCGCGGCTTCCTCCCGACGCTGCTGTCCATTGCGGCGTATATCCTCTCGTGGCTGCTGGCGCTGATCCTCCTCTCCGCGGGCGCGAAGGCGATCCGGGGCAACGAAACCCTCTACAACCAGATGCTCTACTATACCGAGGGCAGCGAGTACGTGAGCGACGTGGAGCTTGCCAGGACCGATATTTCCAGCCTCAGCGCGGCGGAATTGGCGGACATCCTCGAGAATGCGGACTTGCCCTACCCCATGGCCAAGCAGATCACTAAGAACATGGCCAAGGAGGCATTTGTCGGCGAGGGCGTGACCACGCTGGGCGATTACTTCAACCAGACGATCGTGCGCGTGTTCATCAACATCATCTCGTTCCTGTGCTTCTTCGCGCTCTTCCGCGCGCTCTTGGGCTTCCTCGTCAACGGGGTGGATTACGCGTGGCGTTTCCCGCAACTGCGCGCGGGGGATCAGCTTCTCGCGGGCGGCCTGGGGCTGATACGCGGCATCCTCGCGGTATTTTTGCTCTTCATGCTGCTGCCGCTGGTGCTCATCGTCCTCTCGGGCAAGCTCGCGTTCGTGAACGAGCTGGTGGACGGGTCGCTGTTCTCGAACTTCTTCTACCGCTCGAACTTTTTACTGAGCATGATGCCGGGGACGTAAACGAAGGGTAATTGACAATCAATGAACGGGAGGGGGACGGCCCTGCCTGTTCGCGGAAAAAGGCGGCCCCGGGGAGGATTGCGCCGTATGGCGGCGGCATACGCCGAACAGGTGGCGCTGTCACCCGGAATCATATCTGCCCGACGGCATGGGGGACCAATGTATCTTGCGGATCAATGGAAAGATTACGAACTGCTCGACGCGGGCGACGGCCTCAAGCTGGAGCGCTGGGGGAAGGTGACGCTGCTGCGGCCCGACCCGCAGGCCATCTGGCCGATGGGGGAGGGCGCGGCGGAGCAAGCGGACGCCGTGTATATTCGCTCCGCGGCGGGCGGCGGGCATTGGGAATATAAAAAACAGCTTCCCGAAAGCTGGCGCGTGCGCTACGGGGATTTGACCTTCGTCGTGCGGCCGACGGGCTTCAAGCACACGGGCCTTTTCCCCGAACAGGCGGTCAACTGGGACTGGATGGGCGGCCTCGCGCGCAATGCTAAAAAACAGCTTCG
>DATMYG010000317.1:0-2626 GCA_035561055.1 Clostridia bacterium
ACGAGCGCGCGCTTCCCGCCATGAAAGAGCGCTTTCTTGGCGAGCTTCTCTGGCGCAGGATGAGCCAAGATGAAATCGCCGGGGGCGTCGCCGCCTACGGCCTCGACATCGATTCCGCGCCCGGCAAGTTGGTGCTCTTATTCGACATTGCGCTGCGCGGCGCGCGTGAGCAGGAGCTCGACGGCGCGCTTGTGCCCATCTCCATCTCGCAGATTATCGAGGAGACGCTGCGCGGTCGCTGCCGCATGGCGCTCTGCTCCGGGCTCTCGCAGATCGTCGCCGTGACCGCGTGGGAGGGGGCGGATCCCGTCAGTCGCGCGGTGCTATTGGGCAACGACATTTCCAACCGCTGCAAGCGCGTGCTCGACATCCGCGTGACCTGCGGCGTGAGCAAACGCTATTCTTCGCTTGCCGATACGAGCGAGGCCTACGCCGAGGCGCGCGCCGCGCTCGAGTACCGCGGGGAGCCGGGGCTGGGCCGCGCCATCTACATTGGGGATGCGGAAACAGGTGGCGGGGGCGCGGATATATTGGACGAGCACAGCGAGCGGCTGCTGCTCTCCGCCGTGCGCGCGGGTTCGCCCGCGCAGGTGGCGGGCGTCGTGGAAGGGCTCGTGGGCGCGCTCGAAAGCTTCGAGGACGACGCGTGGCAGAGGCAGGCGTACATCGTATCTTTGTGCAACTCGTTAAACCGCATCGTGCTGCAGTACGGCCTTTCGGGCGAAACGGAACTGACCGAGCGCATCGCCTCCCGCCTGGGACCGCCTGTCGAGCCGGAGCAGGTCCGCGCGTGGCTTACGGGCGCCTGCGCCGCGCTGTGCGGCTGCGTCGCCAGAAGGCGCGAGAGCATGCCGCGCCTGCTTGCGGAGAAGGCCGTGCGCTACATCGAGGAGCGGTACGGGGAATCCTCCCTTTCCGCGGAGAGCGTGTGCGCGCACCTGCACGTTTCGCGCTCGTACTTTTTCGAGGTATTCAAGAGGGAGACGGGGCGCAGCTTTGTCCAGTACCTGACGGATGTGCGTATGGAGCGCGCCGTCGCGCTTTTGCACGACCCCGGGATGAAGACCCTCACGGTCGCGTACGCCGTGGGCTATGAGGAGCCGAATTACTTCTCCCACGTCTTCAAGCGCCGCTTCGGCGTGACGCCCGCGCGCTACCGCCGCCAGGCGACGGGGGAAGCATGAAACCGCGTCCCGGCCCCGTTGGGCGTTTTCTGAACAGGTTGGGCAAGGGCAGCATCCGCTACTCGGTATTTATCAGCTTCACCGTGTCGGCGCTGGTCGCCATCGTTCTCTCCGGCCTCACGTTCTACGCGCGCTTCTCAAGCCAGCTCCAGTCCAACGTCAGGAGCGAGAACCGGCAGCTCGTGGAGCAGGTGAACCAGAGCCTCAACTCGTATCTGCGCAGCATGATCCGCCTGTCGGACTCGATCAGCTACGGCGTCATCAAGAACACCGACCTCGATGCTGCCAATTCCATCGACGACAAGCTGCAGCTCTTATACGACAACAACACGAACCTCGTCGAGAACATCGTTCTCTTCGACGCTACGGGCAAGGTCCTTGCGACGGCCCCTCCCGCCACGCTCAAGAAGGGCGTGGACGTCACGCGGTTCGCGTGGTTCCGCCGCGCGCTCGCGCAGACGGAGAACCTGCATTTCTCGACCCCCATGGTGCAGAACATGTTCGTCAGCTCCGAGGGGAGCTACAGCTACGTCGTCTCCCTCTCGTGCGCGGTCGAATTGACCTACGGCATGACCACTGAACAGGGCGTGCTGCTTATCACGCTCAAGTACGGCGGCATATCGGAGCTGTTTTCAAACGCATCCCTTATCAACGACGGGTATATTTACCTTATAAGTTCGGACGGCACCATCCTCTACCATCCCAAGCAGCAGCTTATCGCGACCGGGCGGTATGAGGAGGACAGCTCCTACGCCGCGACGCTGCCGGACGGCACGCATACGGTTGAAAGCGGCGCGCGCCCCTGCACGCTCATCGTGCGCTCCGCGGGCTACACGGGCTGGAAGGTCGTGGGCGTCATCCCGCAGGTGGGCCTCACGATCGATGCCGCGCGCGATTTCCTGTTCCTCGCGATGATCTTCCTCGTTTACTTCGAGGCGCTCGTGCTCATCAACGCGCTCATCTCCACGCGCCTCACGCGCCCCATCCAGCAGCTCGAGAACTCCGTACAGAAGCTTGAGCGCGGCGAGGGGGAGGCCATCTACATCGGCGGTTCCAACGAGGTGCAGCGCCTCGGGCGCTCCGTGCAGCAGATGGTCAACCAGATGCGAAAGCTGACGGGCGACATCGTGCGCGAGCACGAGGAGAAACAGCGCCATGCGCTCGACGCGCTGCAGGCGCAGATCAACCCGCACTTCCTCTACAATACGCTCGACATCATCGTCTGGATGATCGAGAAGAACAAGCCCGAGGAGGCTGTGCGCATCGTAACGGCGCTCGCGCGGCTTTTCCGCATCAGCCTGAGCCGCGGCCGCAGCTTCATCCCCGTGCGGGATGAATTGGAGCATACGCGCAACTACCTGACCATCCAGCAGATGCGCTACAAGGACAAGTTCACCTATTCGATCGACGCGCCCGAGGAAACGCTCGACCTCGCCGTCATC
>DATMYG010000318.1:0-2285 GCA_035561055.1 Clostridia bacterium
GACTTGTACAAATACGCCATCATGACCAAGAAGGGCGAGCTGATTTACAAGGCCGACCCTTACGCCTTCTATAGCGAGCGCCGTCCCGAAACGGCGTCGATTATATGGGATCCGGTCCCTTTCAAATGGACGGACGAGGCGCACATGCAGGCGCGCCGCAATCCCCAGACGCCCCCTTACGAAGCGCCCATGAGTATCTACGAGGTGCATCTGGGTTCGTGGCGGGAAGGACGCAGCTATGAGCAGCTTGCGGGCGAGCTCGTGGATTACGTCGTGGACATGGGCTACACGCACGTGGAGTTCCTGCCCGTGTGCGAATACCCGCTTGACGATAGCTGGGGCTATCAGGTCACGGGATACTATTCCATTACCTCGCGCTACGGCACGCCGGAGCAGTTCAAACTCCTGGTCAACGCCTTCCACCGCGCGGGCATCGGCGTGCTCGTCGATTGGGTGCCCGCGCACTTCACAAGGGACGCGCACGGCCTTCGCCGTTTCGACGGCAGCGCACTCTACGAGCATCCCGACCCGCGCCGCGCAGAGCAGCCGGACTGGGGCACCATGCTCTTCAACCTCGAGAAGAGCGAGGTGAGAAGTTTCCTCATTTCCAACGCGGTGTACCTATTCCGCGAATTCCATATAGACGGCCTGCGCGTGGACGCGGTCAGTTGCATGCTCTACCTCGACTACGGCCGCCGCCCGGGGGAATGGCTCCCCAACGAATACGGCGGACACGAGAACCTTTCCGCCGTGGAGTTTTTCCGCGCGCTCTCGCGCGCCGTGGACCGCGAGTGCCCGGGCAGCCTGCTCATCGCCGAGGAGAGCACCGCCTTCCCCCTCGTGACCGCGCCGCCGGAGGACGGCGGCCTCGGCTTCCATTTTAAATGGAACATGGGCTGGATGAACGACACGCTCTCCTACTGCAAGCTGGACAGTTACTTCAGGAAGTTCAGCCACGATAAACTGACCTTTTCCATGTGCTACGCCTTTTCGGAAAACTACATTTTACCCTTCTCGCACGACGAGGTCGTTCATATGAAAAATTCCCTCATCGGCCGCTTCCCCGGCACGTACGACGAGATGTTCGCGCAGCTTCGCCTTGTGTATATGTACCAGTACGCGCACCCGGGAAAGAAGCTGCTCTTTATGGGCGGCGAGTTCGGCCAGTTTACGGAGTGGAGCTTCCGCCGCTCGCTCGACTGGATGCTACTCGATTTCCCGCAGCACGCGCGGCTTCGCGAGTTCGTCAAGGCGCTCAACGCCTTCTATAAAAAAGAGCCCGCGCTCTACGAGCGGGACGACGGCTGGGAGGGCTTCGAGTGGCGCAGCGTGGACGATTCCGCCCACAGCGTGCTCGCTTTCTGCCGCAGGGATGAAAAGGGAAACGAGCTCCTGTGCATCTTCAACTTCACGCCCGTGCCGCACGGCGCGTACCCCATCCGCCTGCCGTACCGGGCGAGGCTCCGCCGCGCAATGTCAAGCATCGAGGCGCCCGAAAAGCCCGTTTCCGTCCTCGAGGACGCGGGCGGCTGTACGGTGCGCATCCCGCTCGAGGGCTACGAGGGCGCGTGGTATAAAATCGAAATACTTTCCTGAATCCTATACGATAAGGAGGCGGAGCAAGCGATGAAAAAGAGGATGATCGCCATGCTGCTCGCGGGCGGTCAGGGTTCCCGGCTCGGGGTGCTCACGAACCGTACCGCCAAGCCCGCGGTGCCGTTCGGCGGAAAGTACAGGATCATCGACTTTCCGCTCTCGAACTGCGTGAACTCCGACATCGACACGGTCGGCGTGCTCACGCAGTACGAGCCGCTCGAACTCAACGGATACCTCGGCAACGGCAGCGCGTGGGACCTCGACCGCAACACGGGCGGCGTCTACGTCCTGCCGCCCTACGTCAAGGGCAGCCGGGGCGAATGGTACTCCGGTACCGCGAACGCGATTTTCCAGAACCTCGCCTTCATCGAGCGGTATTGCCCGGACTATGTGCTGGTGCTCTCGGGCGACCACATCTACAAGATGGACTATGCCGCGATGCTGCGCCACCACATCGACAAACAGGCGGACGCGACCATCGCCGTGCTCGAGGTTCCCCTCGAGGAGGCGCACCGCTTCGGCATCATGGAAACCGACGCGGAAGGCATCATCGTCGACTTCGTCGAAAAACCCAAGCAGCCCAGAAGCAACAAGGCCTCGATGGGCATTTACATCTTCAACACAAACGTCCTCAGACAGTATCTTCTCGAGGACGAGGCGGATACTTCCTCCTCGCACGACTTCGGCAA
>DATMYG010000319.1:0-2090 GCA_035561055.1 Clostridia bacterium
ATCTTCGCCGCCTTGAGCTTAGTCGCCATGCCGCCGGAACCGAGCCCGCTGCCGCTTCCTCCGGCCAGGGCCTCGATTTCGGGCGTAATTCCGTTTACCAGCGGAATCAGCCGCGCCGCGGGGTCGCGCCGCGGGTCCGCAGTGTACAGCCCGTCGATATCCGAGAGCAGCACCAGAATGTCCGCGCACATGAGCCGCGCGACGATGGCCGAGAGCGTGTCGTTCTCGCCGATGGTGTTCTCCACGCCGATTTCGTCCGTGGCGACCGCGTCGTTTTCATTGATGATCGGCAGCGCTTTGAGTTCCAGCAGGCGCGAAAGCGTGTTCTTCACGTTTTCCCGGCGGCTTTCGCTGTGGATATCCTCGCCGGTGAGCAGTACCTGCGCCACCGTATGGTTGTATTGGGCGAAAAGCCTGTCGTAGGTGTACATCAGCTCACATTGGCCGACTGCGGCGGCGGCCTGCTTGGTGGGCATATCGCCGGGCCTTCCGGGCAGCATCAGCTTGCCTACGCCCATGCCGATTGCGCCTGAGGACACGAGAATCAGCTCGTGCCCGGCGTTCTTCAAATCGCTCAGCACCTTGACGAGCAATTCGACATGCCGGATGTTCAACAGGCCCGTCGCGTGCGCGAGGGTCGACGTGCCGATTTTAATGACGATCTTCATACGCTCACTCCCCCTATCCGCATGCTGAAAGGATACCCGTTTATGGGCGAAGCGTCAAGGGGGCAGGGGAGGCCGCCCGTTCCTGACGATTATAAAAGCGGCCTCCGCCCGTTTAAGCGAAGGCCGCCCTTGAATGCCAGCGGTCAATTACAGATCGTTTACAGCGCTTCCACGATGGTGGCGACGCCCATGCCGCCGCCCACGCACAGCGTGGCAAGGCCGTATTTTTCGCCGCGGCGTTTGAGCTCGTAGATGAGCGTTACGAGGATGCGGCAGCCGGATGCGCCGATCGGGTGACCCAGCGCGATCGCGCCGCCGTTGACGTTGATCTTCTCGGCGGAGAGGCCGAGTTCACGCGCGACGGCCACGCTCTGCGAGGCGAACGCTTCGTTGGCCTCGACCAGATCGAGGTCTGCTACCTTCAGGTTCGTCTTTTCAAGGGCTTTCTTTGTGGCGTATACGGGGCCGATGCCCATGATGGAGGGGTCCACGCCCGCGGAGGCGGAAGCGACGTATTTGGCGAGCGGCTTTACGCCAAGCTCTTTCGCTTTCTCGGCGCTCATGACGACGATCGCGGCCGCACCGTCGTTGATGCCGGAGGCGTTGGCGGCGGTGACGGTGCCGTCCGGCTTAAAGGCGGGCTTGAGTTTCGAAATGCTCTCGGCGGTCACGCCCTGGCGCGGGAATTCGTCCACCTTGAACTCGACGACATCCTTTTTCACCCGGATGGGCACGGGGACGATTTCCTCGTCAAACTTGCCCGCGGCCTGGGCGGCTTCGCATTTCTGCTGGCTTTCGGCCGCGAAGGCGTCCTGGTCCTCGCGGGATATCCCGTATTTCTCGGCGACGTTCTCGGCGGTGATGCCCATATGGTAATCGTTGAAGGCGTCCCAAAGGCCGTCGTGCACCATGATGTCCACGATGCTGCCGTGATTCATCCTGTAGCCAAAGCGCGCGGAGGGCAGCGTGTAGGGCGCGGCGCTCATGTTCTCCATGCCGCCGGCAATAACGACCTCCGCCTCGCCCGCCTCGATGAGGGCGGCCGCGAGGTTGATGCACTTGAGGCCCGAGCCGCAGACGTTGTTGAGCGTCAGCGCCGGAACCTCGACGGGGATGCCCGCCTTGATGGCGGCCTGGCGCGCGGGGCTCTGGCCGAGGCCGGCCTGCAACACGTTCCCCATGAGCACCTCGTCCACATCCTTTGGCTGGATGCCCGCGCGGCGGATGGCCTCCTTGATGACGATCGCGCCCAGCTCTACAGCCGGGACGCCCGCCAGAGACCCGCCGAATTTGCCCAGCGCCGTGCGGCACGCGCCTGCCAATACGATTTCCTTCGCCATGTTCCTTCTCCTTTGTTGCGTTGAATTTCCTATTCCTCAAACCCCGTAAGGTTGATCGGCTGAAAAACGCTATGATAAGACG
>DATMYG010000320.1:0-5909 GCA_035561055.1 Clostridia bacterium
ATATATACCAATTCTTTTTATGAGGAAATGCAATGATCGAATTGACCGGCAAAACGCTGACCTTTGAGGAGCTAATCCGCGTCGCGCGGCGGGGCGAGCGCGCCGCAATCGCGAAGCGGGCGCACGCGCCTATGGATCGCGCGCGCGCATATGTGGAGCAAAAGCTCGACGAGGGCGCGGCTGTCTACGGGCTGACGACGGGCTTCGGCAAGTTCTCGGATACCTATATTTCGCGTGCAGACGCGGAAATTTTACAGCGCAAGCTCATTATGTCCCACGCCTGCGGCATGGGTGAGCCGCTGCCGGAGGATGCCGCGCGCGCGGTGATGCTGCTTCGCGCCAACGCGCTCTGTCAAGGCCATTCCGGCATCCGCAGGAGCACCGTGGAGGCATTGCTTGCCCTGCTCAACGCGGGCGTGTATCCCGTCATCCCCGAAAAAGGCAGCCTCGGGGCGAGCGGGGACCTCGCGCCTCTCGCGCACATGGCGCTGGTCCTGATGGGCGAGGGCGAGGCGTTCTATAGTGGCGAGCGGCTTCCCGGCGCCGAGGCGCTCAGGTGCGCGGGGCTTGCGCCCGTGGTACTCGCCGCCAAGGAGGGCCTCGCGCTCATCAACGGCACGCAGGTCATGACGGCCGTGGGCGCGCTCGCGGCGTGCGACGCGCGGGAGCTGTGCCTCACGGCGGATGTCGCCTGCGCGCTCACAATCGAGGCGCTTCTCGGCATCACGAAGGCGTTCGATCCGCGTGTGCATGCGCTTCGCCCCCACGCGGGGCAGGGCGCGTCCGCAGCGAACCTCTTGCGGCTGCTCGCGGGCAGTTCCCTTGCTAAGGACATACAGCCCGGCCGGGTGCAGGACGCGTATTCGCTGCGCTGCGCGCCGCAGGTGCACGGCGCCTGCCGGGACGCGGTCGACTACGTTCTTAGTGCGGCCGAGATCGAGATGAACTCCGTCACGGACAACCCGCTCGTCTTCCCGGACGGGGAGGAGGCCGTATCCGGCGGCAATTTCCACGGCGAACCCATGGCGCTCGCGTTCGATTTCCTCGGCATCGCCGTGAGCGAGCTTGCGGACATCAGCGAGCGCAGGACGGAGCGCCTCGTAAATCCCGCGCTCTCGAACGGCCTGCCCGCGTTCCTCACAAGGCGGGGCGGGCTCAACTCCGGCTTCATGATCGCGCAGTACGCGGCGGCCAGCATGGTCAGCGAGAACAAGGTGCTCGCGCACCCGGCGAGCGTCGATTCCATCCCCTCTTCCGCCAATCAGGAGGACCACGTGAGCATGGGCACGACCGCGGCGAAGAAGGCCGCGTCCATCCTCGACAACGCGAGGAAGGTGCTCGCCATAGAACTGGCCGCCGCCTGCCAGGCGCTGTATCTTCGCGGCGGGGAAGGGCTCGCGCCCGCGACCCGCGCGGTATATGATGAAGTGAGAAAGGCTGTACCCCCCGTGGAAGAGGATGTTATAATGTACCCGTATCTGAACGCCGCCGAGGCGCTGGTCAAATCGGGCGAAGTGAACGCGGCCGTGCGCCGCGCCTGCCCGGGACTTCTCTAAGAGGGAGGGAGCGCATGGAAAACGAGCTCATTCAAAAAGCCATGAGGATACGGCTCGGCGACGCGCTGCCGGAATATCCCGCGTTCGCGCCCGGCATCCGGCGCGCGCCGGACCGGGGTTTCCGCCTCACAAAGGCGCAGGCGGAAACCGCGCTGAAGAACGCCCTGCGTTACGTGCCCGGGGCGTTGCATGAAACCCTCGCGCCCGAGTTCATGGAGGAGCTTCTCACGCGCGGCAGAATCTACGCCTACCGCTACCGCCCCGAGGGCCGGATTTACGGCAAACCTATCGACGAATACAAGGGCAACTGCCTCGAGGGCAAAGCCTTTCAGGTGATGATCGACAACAACCTCGACTTCGAGACCGCGCTCTACCCCTACGAGCTCGTAACCTACGGGGAAACCGGCTCCGTCTGCCAGAGCTGGCTGCAATACCGGCTCATTAAAAAATACCTCGAGGAATTGACGCGGGAACAGACGCTGGTCCTTCTTTCCGGCCACCCGCTGGGGCTGTTCCCCTCGCGCCCGGACGCGCCGCGTGTGATATTGACAAACGCGCTGATGGTGGGCATGTTCGACAATCTCAGGGATTGGGAGATCGCCGAGGAGATGGGTGTCGCCAACTACGGGCAGATGACCGCGGGAGGCTGGATGTACATAGGTCCGCAGGGTATCGTGCACGGCACGTACAACACGCTGCTCGGTGCGGGGCGAAAGTTCCTTGGCGTATCCGAGCAGGACGACCTGCACGGCAGGCTCTTCGTCTCCTCCGGCTTGGGCGGTATGAGCGGCGCGCAACCAAAGGCCGCTAACATCGCGGGCGCCGTGGGCGTGTTCGCCGAGGTGGATATGAGCCGCATCCAAACGCGGCTCGACCAGGGCTGGGTGGACCGCGCGAGCGGCAGCCTCCCCGAGGTGTTCGCTCTTATAAAGGAGCATCGGGACGCTGGGAAGAGCATTTCGATCGCGTACCACGGCAACATCGTGGATCTTCTCGCGTATGCCATCGCCCACCATATTCACATAGACCTGCTCTCCGACCAGACCTCCTGCCACAACGCCTACGAGGGCGGGTACTGCCCCGCCGGGTTGACCTTTGAAGAGCGGACGGAAATGCTGCACCATGACCGGGCGGAGTTCGCGCGCCGCGTGGACGCGAGCCTTCGCCGCCATTTCGAGGCGATCAAAGCGCTCGTCGCGCGCGGCACGTATTTCTTCGACTACGGAAATTCCTTCATGAAGGCCGTCTACGACAGCGGCGTGAGGGAGATTTCCAAGAACGGCATAGACGACAAGGACGGCTTCATCTTCCCCTCGTACGTCGAGGACATCATGGGGCCGGAACTTTTTGATTACGGGTATGGTCCCTTCCGCTGGGTCTGCCTTTCCGGTAAGCCTGAGGACCTCAATGCGACGGACGCGGCCGCCATGGAATGCATCGACCCGCTCCGCCGCTTTCAGGACAGGGATAACTGGGCTTGGATTCGGGACGCGAAGAAGAACCATCTCGTTGTGGGCACGAAGGCGCGCATCCTCTACCAGGATGCGGAAGGCAGGACGCGCATCGCCCTTCGCTTCAACGAGCTCGTGCGGCAGGGGAAGATCGGCCCCGTCATGCTCGGGCGGGACCACCACGACGTGTCCGGTACGGACTCGCCCTTCCGCGAGACGGCGAACGTCAAGGACGGCTCCAACGTCATGGCCGACATGGCCGTGCAGTGCTTCGCGGGCAACGCCGCGCGCGGCATGAGCCTTTGCGCGCTGCACAACGGCGGCGGCGTGGGCGTGGGCAAGGCGATTAACGGCGGCTTCGGCCTCGTGCTCGACGGGAGCGCGCGTGTGGACGACATCATCCGTTCCGCCATGATGTGGGACGTTATGGGCGGCGTCGCCAGGAGAAGCTGGGCGCGCAACCCCAACAGCGTCGATACCGCGATCAAATACAACGAGAAGAACGACGGGCGCGCGCAGATCACGCTGCCGTACCTCGCGAGCGACGCGCTCGTCGCGAAAACCGTCGCCGAAAGGATGGATTGACATGGAACGAATCGTCGAATGCGTGCCCAACATCAGCGAGGGCAGGAACAGGGAGCTCATCGAAGCCGCGGCGGCCGAGGTCCGCGCCGTGCCCGGCGTGGCGCTATTGGATGTTGCCAGCGACGAGAGCCATAACCGCACGGTCATCACCTTCCTCGGCGAGCCGGAGGCGGTCGTCGAGGCCGCGCTCAGGCTCGCGAAAAAGGCCGTTTCGCTGATCGATCTCAATTGCCACCGGGGCGAGCATCCGCGCATGGGCGCGGTGGACGTGATTCCGCTGATCCCCATCCGCGGCATCTCGAAGCAGGAAACCGTCGCCCTCTCGAAAAAGCTTGCCGCGCGCGTGTGGGAGGAGGCGGGCGTGCCCGTCTTCCTTTACGAGGATTCCGCTTCCGCGCCAAACCGCGTCAACCTCGCGGACATCCGCAAAGGGCAGTTCGAGGGCATGGCCGAGAAGGTGAAGCTGCCCGAATGGGAGCCGGATTACGGCGGAAGAACCGTCCATCCGACGGCGGGCGTCGTCGCCGTGGGCTGCCGCATGCCCCTCGTCGCGTTCAACATTAACCTTTCGACGAGCGACGTGGCAATCGCTTCGAAAATCGCCAAGATCATCCGTCGCTCTTCCGGCGGGTTCGACTGCGTCAAGGCGCTGGGCGTGACGCTCGAGGAGCGGAACCTTGCGCAGGTGTCGATCAATATGACGGACTTCAGCCGAACGCCCCTTTACCGCGTGCTGGAACTGGTCAGGGCCGAGGCGAGGCGCTATGGCGTGACGGTCGTCGGCACGGAGATCGTGGGCCTGACGCCTATGCGCGCGCTCGTGGACAGCGCGGAATATTACCTGCAAATTGAAAACTTCGACGCCGACAGGCAGATACTGGAGAACTACATTGTCTGAGGCCCTGCTCATCAAAAACATCGGCCTATTGCAGACGCCGGAGGGGAGGGAATCCCTTTGCGGCGCGGCGCAGGGGCAAAATAGAAAGCTCCGGAACGCGGCGGTGCTCGTCGAGAACGGCGTGATCTCCGCCGTGACCGAAAACGACGCCGTGCCCCCCGCACCCGCGGGCGCGGAGGAGATCGACGCGGGCGGCAAGCTCGTTACCCCTAGCCTTGTAGACTGCCACACGCACCTCATTTTCGGCGGCTGGCGGCAGCACGAGATTCCCCTGAAGCTCAAGGGCGCGGGCTACCTCGATATCCTCGCGGCGGGCGGCGGCATCCTCTCCACGGTGGAGGCGACGAGGAAGGCTGGCGCGGACGAGCTCTACGACAAGGCCTTCGGCTTTCTGGACGAGCTTTTTCTTCAGGGCGTCACGACCGTGGAGGCGAAGAGCGGCTACGGGCTCGATGTGGAGAGCGAAATCAAGCAACTTAACGTCATCCGCAGGCTTCAGGAAACGCATCGCGTAGACGTGATCCCCACGTTCCTCGGCGCGCACGCGGTGCCGCGCGAATACCTCGGCCGAACGGACGAATACATATCTCTCGTCTGCCGGGAGATGATCCCCGCCGTTGCGTACGACGGTCTTGCGGAATACTGCGACGTCTTCTGCGAAAAGGGCGTTTTCGACGCGGCGCAGTCCCGCAGGGTGCTAGCAACCGCCCTAAAGTTCGGCATGCGGTCGAAAATCCACGCGGACGAGATCGAGGAAATCGGTGGCGCGGCTCTCGCGGGGGAACTATACGCCGTAAGCTGTGAGCACCTCGCCGTCACCGGAGAGGCTGGAATAGAAGCCCTCGCGCGCGGCGGCGTGACGGCCGTGCTGCTGCCGGGGACGAGCTTCTACCTCAATAAAGGCTTCGCCGATGCGCGCGGCATGATCGGGCGCGGCGTCCCCGTGGCGGTTGCCACGGACTTCAATCCTGGCTCATGTCCCTCGTTGAACATTGGGCTGTGCATGACGCTCGCGTACCTCAAGTACCGCATGACGCCGGAGGAAATTCTTACCGCCGTCACGCTCAACGCGGCCTGCGCCGTGGGACGGGGCAATGTCTTAGGCAGCGTAGAGATCGGCAAACGCGGCGCGCTGGTCGTGTGGGATGCGCCAGATGTGGAAACCCTGTGCTACCGCTTTGGCTCAAACCTCGCGAAAACCGTCGTAGCGCCCTGACTTATTACTGATAAAAGGAGAACCCTTGCACATGAAGCTCGTCGATATGACCGTAACCGAATACCTCGCCTCGGTCGCCTCCGACCGGCCCGCCCCCGGCGGCGGAAGCGCCGCCGCGCTCTGCGGCGCGCAGGGCTGCGCGCTCGCGGCGATGGTCGCGAAACTCACCATAGGAAAAAAGAAATACCCGGATGATCAGGAGC
>DATMYG010000321.1:0-2876 GCA_035561055.1 Clostridia bacterium
CGTCTATTGTAAACCTACGTAATGTCAGCCTACTTGTTGTAATAGGTTCAGTGCCAATATGATTTAACATAATTACCTCCAGCAAATATTAATACTGTAACTGCCGTTCCGCTTACGGCGTCAGCCGGTTCGGCCCCCGGAAGAGGAACATCGCCTCCTTGATGGGGACGCCCAGCAGCAGCATTGTCATCCTGTCCACGCCCAGGCCGAAGCCGCCGTGCGGCGGGCAGCCATACTTGAAGAATTCGAGGTAGAATTTGACGTCCTCGCCGAGGCCGCGCTCCTCGGCCTGCCGCCTAAGCCGCTCGAAACGGTGCTCGCGCTGCGCGCCGGTCGTAACCTCCACGCCGCGCCAGACGAGGTCGTACCCCTGCGGCACGCCGTCCTTTCGCATGTGGTAGAAGGCGCGCTTTTCGGCGGCGAAGTCCGTCACGAACAGGAACTCGTGCCCGAAGGCCTCCTTCGCGAAGCGGCAGCCCAGCTGCTCGGCCTCGGTGGTCATGTCCCCCCGTTCCTCCTCGGGCACCGCGTAGCCGTAGCGCTTCTCAAGCTCCTCGTACAGATCCGCGAGGCGCATGCGCGGGAAGGGCAGTTCCGGCACGACGACCTCTATGCCGTACAGGCGGAGAATTTCCTCCCCGTATCGCGCTTTCATTTCGCCGAGCATGTGCGCGAGCAATTCTTCCTCGAGGCGCATCACATCTTCATACGAATCGATGTAGGAGAACTCGAGGTCGAAGCCCGTGAACTCCGTCGTATGCCTGCTTGTATACGACTTTTCCGCGCGGAACACCGGGCCGACCTCGAAGACGCGCTCTAACCCGCCCGCCATGGCCATCTGCTTATAGAACTGCGGGCTCTGCGCGAGGTAGGCTTTGCGCTCGAAGTATTTGACTTCGAACACGTCCGCGCCGCTTTCGCTGGCGGCGGCGATGAGCTTGGGCGTGTGGATCTCGACGAAGCCGCGCGCGAGAAGGAAGTTGCGCATGGCTGCGGTCATAAGGGTCTGCGCGCGGAACAGGAGCTGCTCGCGCTCCCCGCGCAGGCCGAGCCAGCGGTAATCGAGCCTGACGTCGATGGAGGAATCCCTTCCCAGCGGAAGCGGCGCGGCGAGAGATTCGGCGTGGATCGTTTCGGGCAGCACCTCCATGCCGCCCAGTTTGACGGCCGCGTTCTCGACGGCGTGCCCCTCGACGGTGACGACGGACTCCGCGCTCAGTTCCCCGAGTAGCGCGTTCCATTCCGGGCGCGCCCGCTTGTCGACGGTCACCTGAACCCTGCCCGTCGCGTCCCGCACGACGAGGAAGACCATCGTCCGCGTATCGCGGATGTGTTCGACGAAGCCCTGTATTTTGCATGCCTGCTCCGGCCGCAGGTTTTTGATGTGCGTTCTTTCCATATTACCCTCCGTTATGATGTATTGTGTTTGGCGCATGGAAAGAATCCGCGTCCGTTCCGGCAAGATCTGCATGCCGCACCATACCGCCTCCCTTCAAAAGAAAAACCCCACCGGCAAAACGTGCCGGTGAGGATATCTCGTGAGCGGTTTATGCAATCGCGGGATTCGTCTCTCACAGGCGCGGCTTCAAGCGCTTGCGCCCGCGGCGAATCGCCGGAGAGCAAGCGCTAGGCGTCGTCATCCTGCCTGAGCGCAAAGCGATGCATGGGGTAACCTCGTTTTTTTAATTGTATGGATTGTAGCACCGCGCGAAGGAAAAAGCAAGGGCTCACTTCTCATCGTCCTTATCGGCGAAGCTGTCCAGCGCATACCGGCAGCATTGCAAAATCAGCATATTAAACGATATGCCGTTTCCTTTCGCCGTTCTATTCAGCTCGTCGAAGATGCCTTCCGTAAAGCGGATCGTCCGCGGGATATTGGCTTTGGAAAACGTTTTGACAATTCGAAACATGATCATGCACCTTTCTGCATTGAAATTGTAACCAAGAATGGATATCATTTAATATAACCACAAATGGTTCTGTTTTTAAGTATATTGAGAGGAAGAACGCGATGGAGAGAAATGTTGTTCCAATGGAACAAAAGCGCATTGAGCATGTCCTTACGAAAATCTGCCTGCAAATAGAAACCGCGGCTGACTTATCCCGCAAGGCGAAAGAATTGGCGTCCAGCGCCGAATCTTTGCTTATGGCCGCGCAGCGGGAAGCGGAAGACCTGTATATTTCCCTCGATCAAAAGCAGGGATAAGCGGCAACCGGATCGCGCGGCGCCGCTCGTTTGCTACGCTTGACCCTCTCCTCCGTTTGTGATACAACAAACGTTATCCGAACATGAGAAGGGGGAATCTACGGTGGAAAAATCCTGCGGAACGATTCTGTTTACCGAAGTGGACGGGGAGCGGCGCTATGTGCTCGTCAGAAACCCCGGCAGCGGAAACTGCGCGTTTCCCAAGGGGCATACGGAAGGCGAAGAAACGGAAATCGAAACCGCCCTTCGCGAAACGTGGGAGGAAACCTGCGTGACCCCCGAAATCATCCCGGGCTTTCGCGAAACGCTCAGCTACAAAACCGATAAGGGCGCGGATAAGACCGTCGCCTATTTCCCGGCGGTCTACCGCGGCCAGGTTCCGTGCAAAAATCCGGATTTCGAGGAGCTGGAGCTGTATATCCTCCCGTATGAGCAGGCGCGGGCCGCCCTGACGCACGATTCCGCCAAGAAACTGCTCGACAAGGCGGAAGCCTTCCTCGAAGCGCGCCGCGGCGCGTAAAGGAACGGGAGGGGCGGTATGCTTTTTATCCGGCGAACGCAACATACGCGCCGTGGAATCCGTCTACGCGGCGTAGAGCGCGCGGGATTCGCCGGAGGGTACGGTCGCTTCCGGCGGACTTTTCTGGTATAATACCGCTTAATTTTAAAG
>DATMYG010000322.1:0-3028 GCA_035561055.1 Clostridia bacterium
CTCCATAAGAGCCGCCATAGCCCCGGGGATCAGGCCGCCGCCGTAGGGCGGATCGAGGAAAACCACGCCGAACTTCCATCCCGCCGCCGCGGCGCGCTTGAGCGCGGCCGCGTAATCGAGGCAGAAGAGCGAAGTTTTATCCCCGAAGCCGAGCTTTTTCACGTTGGCCTCGATGACGAGCCGCGCCTCGCGCGAGGCGTCGTTGAGTAGGGCAAACCTCGCGCCGCGCGACACGGCCTCGAGCCCCAGCGCGCCGGAGCCCGCGAACAGGTCGAGAACGGACGCATCCGGTATTTCATGTTGCAGGATACCGAAAAGCGACTCGCGCACCCGATCGAGCGTAGGCCGCGTGTTCGCTCCCTTGGGAGCGCGGATTACCGTGCCCCTTTTTTCGCCGGCGATGATGCGCACGCCCTATCCCAGCCTTTCATCTTCGTATTGTAACATCGCCGACGAGCCCCGTACAAGCATTATTGTTGATTCTTAACAATAATTCCATTGTTTGTCGCGACGAAATCCATGCCCACGTCGTGCTCGTCCGCCGGGATCGCGGGGAAAATCTGGCAGTCGTACGCGAGGCCCGCCTTTATGCCGCCAAAGGCGGCGAGGAACCTGTCGTAATACCCGGCCCCGCGCCCGAGCCGGTTACAGGCGGCGTCGAACGCGAGGCCCGGGATAACGGCAAAATCGATTTCCTGCGGCGCGACGCGCGCGCAGCGCGTGGGGTTGGGCTCCGCGATGCCGTACGCGCCGGGTCTGAAATCCTCCTCCGAACAGGCAAGATACAGCGCGAGCGCGTTTCCTTCGACGCAGAGAGGGAAAGCGACGCGCACCCCCTGCCCGCGCGCAATGCGCACGAGAACATCCGGCGCGCACTCGCCGCGCACGGGCCGGTAGGCGAGGATGGTCCGTGCCTGCAAAAACTCCGGCAGCCACAGGAGGTTGGCGCACGCCAAAGCGGAATACGAATGCTTCTGCTCCGGCGTCAGCCCCGCGATGCGCGCCTTCGCCTCCCTGCGGTACGCCTGCTTATCGGGAACGGACGCGAGGGTCATTTCCCCTCGTGCGCGACCGCGCCGTTCACGAGCGTGAGCACGCAGCGGGAGCGGAAGTCGAGCGGATGGCCGTTGAACACCGCGATGTCGGCATCCTTGCCCGCCTCGAGCGAACCCACGCGGTCGTCGATGCCTGCAATCTTCGCTGCGTTGATCGTGATGCAGCGCAGCGCTTCCGTCTCGGGCAGGCCTTCGCGCGCGGCAAGCGCGGCGCAAATGGGCAGATACTGCTGCGGGATCACGGGCGAGTCGGTCATAAGCGCGAACGGGATGCCGTTTTCCCAGAGAATACGCGGCGCCTCGAAGGTGAGGTTCTTGAGTTCGATCTTGCTGCGGTCGGTGAGCAGCGGCCCGATAATGATGCCCGCATCCTGCTCGGCGATGGCCTCCTTGATGAACTTGGGGATCATGTAGCCCTCGGTGCAGTGGTCGAGCGTGAAGCGCAGGTTGAACTCCTTGCAGATGCGAATGGCCGTGAGGATATCGTCCGCACGGTGCGCGTGGATCTTGAGCGGCAGTTCGCGGCGCAGCACCTTCACGAGCATTTCCTTGCCCAAATCGCGGTCGGGCACCTTTTCGGTGTCCTTGTCGCCCTTCTCAAGCTTCTTCGCGTACTCCTGCGCGTCGGTGAGCGCCTTTCTTAAAATCGCGGCGGTCGCCATGCGCGTTTCGGGAGACTTGTCGCGCGAGCCGTAGCAGCGCTTGGGATTCTCGCCGAAGGCCGCCTTCATCGCGACCGGGAAGCGCAGCGTCATATCCTCGACCGAGTCGCCGAAGGTTTTCATGGCGACAAATTGCCCGCCGATCACGTTGGCGCTGCCGGGACCCGTCACGCAGGTGGTGACGCCCGCGGCGCACGCTTCCTCGAAGCAGCGGTCGTACGGATTGATGGCGTCGATGGCGCGAAGCTCCGGCGTGACGGGATTGGTGATCTCGTTGCCGTCCGCGCCCGCCTGGCCGATGGAATCCTCCCACATACCGATGTGGCAGTGCGCGTCGACCATGCCGGGCATGACGTAACGGCCCGCGACGTCGCGCACCTCGGCGTCCCGATAAGCGAGATTCTCCCCGACTGCGGCGGTTTTGCCGTTTTCGAGCGCCACGTCGCCCTTGATCCATTTCCCCTCCGCCGTGAGCACAAGCCCGTTCTTCAATACCAGCATCTTTACATCCTCCATCCATTTTTATTTGAATTGTTCCAACGTCGTTTCGATGGCTTCGATCACGTCCCGCGCCATGAGCATGCGCTCGGACAGAAGGCGCATCGCCTCGTCCGCGGACGCGCCGAGAAGATACGCCCCGGCGCAGGCGGCGTCGAACGGCTCAAGCCCCTGCCCCAGCAGCGCGAGCACGAGGCCCGCGAGCACGTCCCCGCTGCCGCCCTTGGCAAGACCGGGATTGCCCGTCGCGTTACGCGCAAGCCTTCCGTCCGGCGCGGCGACGACGCTCTCGTAGTTCTTGAGCAGTACCGCGCAGCCCCATTCGGCGGCATATCTGCGCGCGATGTCCTCCTGCCGCGCGCCGATTTCGCGGGCGGGAATTCCCGTGAGCCGCTCCATCTCCCCGAGATGTGGCGTTAGTATGATCCCACCGTGCAAAAGCGCGCGCTTATTCTCAATGTTAGATAGGGCGTATAGCCCGTCCGCGTCCACAACGGCCGGTTTCTTCGCCGCGAGCGCGGCGCGAAGAAGCGCTTCCCTGCCCGCGCCTCTGCCGAGCCCGGGGCCTATGGCGAGGGCGGTCGCCTCGTCAACGTAAGGCTGAATGAATTCCGCCGCGCCATCCTCCCAGTCCCCGCCGGGATACGCGACGCACATCGCCTCGGGCAGTACCGCCATCGCCCCCGCGACGGACGCGGTCACGATGGTTTTGAGCGTACCGATCCCGCCGCGCAGCGCGGCGCACGAGGCCATGACGGCCGCGCCGGATAAGCCCGGACTCCCAGCGACGAGCAGTCCCTTTCCGTTGTCCCG
>DATMYG010000323.1:0-16093 GCA_035561055.1 Clostridia bacterium
GGCGCGCTCTGCGGCGGCTACGTGCTGCGCGACCCGCACGACGGCAATCCCGACGTCATCCTCATGGCCTCGGGCTCCGAGGTGGATTTGATTTACAGGGCAGCAGATATCCTCTCTGTTCGCGGCTACACCGCGCGGCTCGTTTCCATGCCCTGCCTCGACCTGTTCCGCAGGCAGCCCAAAGAATACCAGGACAGCGTGCTGCCCCCCGCGCTCCGCCGCCGCGTTGCGGTCGAGGCCGGCTCGACCCTGGGCTGGCACCGCTATGTCGGGCTTGACGGCGCCGTAATCGGCATCGACCACTTCGGCGCTTCCGGCACGTCCAAGACGCTCTTTACAGAGCTCGGCTTCACGGCGGAGGAGGTCGCGGGCGCGGCTCTGCGCTTGTTGGGGGAATAGGGGAAAAACGATGCTACGCGAGCACATCCTCGGCTTTCGCTCGGTGTCGATCATCGGCATGTGCAAAAACGCCGGCAAAACAACCGTGCTCAACCGCATCATCCGCGAACTTCGGGATGAGCGCCTGACGCTTGCTCTTACCTCCATCGGGCGGGATGGAGAGGCTGTGGACGTCGTGACCGGCACCGCGAAGCCCGGCATCTACATCCACGAAAACACGCTTGTCGCGACCGCGGAGGGCATGCTTCGCGAATGCGACGTCACGCGGGAAATCGTGGGCGCCACGGGGTACTCCACGCCGCTGGGCGAGGTGGTGCTCTTTCGCGCCAGGAGCGACGGCAGCGTGCAGCTTGCGGGTCCTTCCATGACGGCGCAGCTCATCGCACTTACGGATACTTTCGCCTCGCTCGGCGCGGATATGACCGTCATCGACGGGGCGCTGAGCCGCAAATCCCTCTGCGCACCCGCGGTCAGCGAGGCGACGGTGCTGTGCGCGGGCGCTTCCTATTCAAAAAGCATCGATACGCTCGTCGAGGACACGGCCTTTGCGGCGAAGCTTTTGACCCTGCCCAGGCAGACGCTCTGGAGCGAAGCCGAGATCGCCGACGAACGCGCGTCCAAGGTGCGCATGAAGCGAAAGGACGGCTCGGTTGCGCCTCTGCCGGAGGATATGCCCCTTGCGGACGCGCTGCGCTGCACGGAGTACGCAGACATCGCCGGCGTATTTATTTCGGGCGCGGTTACGGACGCGCTGCTGCGCCCCGTATTGCAAGGCGGCGCGAACATCGCGGGCGTGGAGTTCGCCTCGCTCGACGGCAGCAAGCTGTTATTTCGGCGGGATGCCTACGACAAGCTCGCCCTTCGCGGCGCGCGGCTCGCCGTGGCGCGACCGGTGCGCCTGGCGGCGATTACCGTGAACCCGGTTTCCGCCTACGGCTGGGACATGAACCCGGCGGAACTGCTCGGGAGGATGCGCGCCGCCGTGGACGTGCCCGTGATGGACGTGATGAACGAGGAAGGGGGAACCGACGCATGATGCGCTACGAGCAGCAGCAGAACATCGGCTTTCGCTACGCCGTCGACCTCTTGGAGCCGTCGTCCCCCTACGGGCGGGCGAGGGTCGCGGCGCTTCGCTTCTTCTCCCCCGACGAACGGCCGGAACTCGAGAGGCAGCTCGGGAACGTTTACAAAACGCTATTTCATCTTGAACCCCTCGGCGCGGAGTACGAAAAGCTCGCGCTTTACATGATGCCCCTCAAGGACATCCGCCGCTCGGTCGAAGCTTGCCGCGAAGCCGCGCTTTCCGAAACGGAGCTGTTTGAATTAAAGCGCTTCTGCCTGCAGAGCGGACTGATCGCGCCGGTTTTCGAAAGGGTCAAAAAAGAAAGCGGGCTCGCGGGAATCGGGATCGCGGCGCAGGAGGATGCGCTGCGCCTGCTCGACCCTGAGAACACGCGCTCCGCATCATTTTATTTGCCGGACACTTCCTCGCAAGCGCTTCACGCGATCCGCAGGAACAAAAGCGCCGTTGAGGAGAAGCTGCGCCGCACGGACGGGCGCGAAGAACGCGCTGCCCTCCTGGCCGAGCGCTCCGAAATCACCGCCGCGGAGGACGCGGAGGAAATCCGCCTGCGCGCGCGCATCTGCGAGAGTTTGCAGCCGTTCATCAACGGCCTCCTCGCGTGCATGGACGGCATTGCGGACTTCGACTTTACGCTCGCGCGCGCAAAGCTCGCCAAAGCCTACGGCGCGTGCGAGGTGGAATTCACCGAAAACGATGTCGCGTTCACCGATATGCTCAACCCCCGCGTCGCGGACGCGCTGGGCGCGGGCGGCGGGAGCTTTACGCCCGTTTCCATCGAGGCCGGGCCGGGCGCCGCGCTCATCACGGGCGCGAACATGGGCGGAAAGAGCGTCGCCCTCAAGACCCTCGCGCTCAACGCGCTGCTCGTGAAGGCGGGGCTGCTGCCCTTTGCCGGGAAAGCGCGGCTGCCGCTGTTCGAGGGAATTTACCTTGTCGCGGAGGACAGGGAGGATGTGTCGCGCGGGCTCTCGAGCTTCGGCGCGGAGATCGCGCAGTTCAACGAGGCGCTCTCCTCGGCGCTCTCCTCGAAGCGCGTGTGCCTGCTTTTGTTCGACGAGTTCGCGCGCGGCACGAATCCCGAAGAGGGCGCTTTGATCGTGCGCGCCGTGACGCGGCGGCTGAACAGCCTGCCGCACGTAAGCGTGCTGACGACGCATTACGACGGCGTCGCGGAGTTCGCGGGCATCCACTACGAGGTGGCGGGGCTCAGGGATATGGACATGGCCGCCGTCGCGCGCGAAATCGCCGCCAACCGGGAGCACGGCGCGCAGGCGATCGCCAAACATATGAACTACGGGTTATACCGCGCCGAGGGGAAGGAATGCGTGCCGCGCGACGCGCGCAACATCTGCATGCTGCTTGGTATGGACGAGGAGATCTTAAAGGACATTTTCAAGCCGAACGCGTAATCGGCGCGAATCGTTCCGCCCGGCGGAACAAACCGTGTGACAGGTACATAGTATAAAGCGGGTATGTTCATAACAACCCGCTTGATTTTACCTGAAAGAGGTTGCGGAAATGTCCACGCAGATAGCCAACCAAGCCGTACTGACCTACCGCTGCGGCACGAATGATTGCAGCGTCGCCTCGAACATCGCGACGACCCAGCTGCGCGGTCCGCTTTCCGTGACGAAGCTCGCGCTGGGCGATTCCTACCGCGCGGGCGAGGCGCTGACGTTCCTGTTGTTGCTTGAAAACGTCGGCGTATCGCAGCTTACGAACATCGAACTTGCGGATGATCTGGGCGCGTTCACGCTGCCCGGCCCCGTACAGGTGACCCCGCTCGACTGCGCGGGCAGGGCGCTGCTCTTCGTGGACGGCGCGCTGCGCGCCGAGCTCACGCCGGTTGCGAACGACTCCGGCGCGGTCTTTGCGCTGGGCAGCTTGCCGGCCGGTTCGAGGGCGCTGATCTTCTACAGGGCGCGGGTGAACAGCTACGCGCCGCTCGCGACGGGCTCCACGATCACCAACAACGTCGTCGCCGCCGCCCCGGGCATTTCGGAGCCGGTGCTCGCGACCTGCACGCTCACCGTGGCGGATTACGCGGACGTGAGCATACTCAAGGCGATGTCGCCCAACCCGCTTACGGAGGGCGGCGCGCTGACCTACGCGTTTACCATCTACAACTACGGCAATAGTCCCGCCGAGGATCTCGTGCTGAGCGACCAGTTCTCCCCCGTACCGCTCACGATCGCGGTCGCGTTGGACGGCGCTCCCGTCGGCAGCGCGTGCTTTAGCTATAACGAGGGCAACTTCGTCTATCCGCAGGCCTGCAGCGGCATGACCCCCTCCGTCCCCGCCGCGTCCTTTTCGCAGGACCCCGCGACGGGGTTTGTCGCGATCAATCCCGGCATGATGCTCCTCACCGTCAGCGGGATTATCTGAACACTTCTTACCTCCTTGACGAACGGGGGCTTGCGTGTAATCCATGCGCGCAAGCCCCCAAGTAGTTCACAATAACTATTAGTTTTTCCGGAGATTCGAGAGGATTTCCTCCGATATGGGGATGTTCCCGGTTTTAAGGCTCAGTACGGCCGCCCCCTTGACGGGCGCGGAGAGAAGCGGCGGGACGAGCGCGCAGCCCCCGGCGGCGAGCGCGCGGGAGAGCGGCCCAGTCAGCAGCGCCCCGACGCGGAAGGTTCCCCCCGCGCACGCGACGGGCACGGATGCGGATGCAAAGCGCAGCTTCCCGCGCACCCCCAAGGCGAGCGCGGCAAGCTCCTCTGCGGCGCGCGCGTAGAGCGCGGCCGCAGCCTGGTCCCCCTCGCGCGCGGCGCGTGCGGCCAGGGGCTGCAGGAGGGCGATCCCCTTCCTGCCCGAGGCGCGGTTGCGCGCCTCCCAATCCATGAGCGAAAAAGCGGAATCCACGCCAAGCTCCCGCCCGAACAGGGCGTGAAGCGGCCCGCGCGGGAGTCTGCCGTCATCCTGCTTGCAATAGACGCCCATGGCTTCGAGCGCGATGCGGTACGAGGAGCCCTCGTCGGAAAAACTCGGGCTGTACCCCCCGCAGCGCGCGATCTCCCCATCCTCCCCCATGCCACAGGCGATGGAGCCCGTGCCGGAAACGAGGGCGATGCCGGGCTTCCCCGCATGCGCCGCATAGAGCGCGCCTACGGAATCGTTCACGACGCGCGTACGCTCGCACAGTGTGCCGATCAGGCGCGCGAGCGCTCTGTCCTCCCCGGCGTTCTCCCCCACGCTCGCCAGGCAGAAGGCCGCGGCGCGAAGATCTTTTGGCGAAGCGCCCGCGCGCGCGAACAGGTCCCTCGCCCCCTCGAGCAGTACGCGTGCCGCCTCGGGCACGCCGAGATCGCAGTAGGCCGAAGGCCCGGCCTCGAGAAGCGCCAGGAGCGCGCCGGACGCATCGTGCAGCGCAAACACCGTTTTGCTGCCGCCGCCGTCCACCGCAAGGAAAAAATCCATGCCAACCTCCCGATTTGACACGCTTCGCACTTTACAAAGCGAACGCGCGTGATATAATAAACTCAGTTAATTAAATTCTATTCCAACCCCGCGCCATTTTCAAGTATGAGAGCTTACACTGCACAAAAACTGAAAACGGAGAACCGCCAGCAGGCGTTTTGGCTGCTCGCGCAGCGTCGCGCCCTCTCCAAGGCCGACCTTTCCTCTGAGCTGGGATTGAGCGCGCCCACGGCAAGCAAGATCATCAACGCGTTCCTGGAAAAGGGCATCGTGCGGGAGGTTCACACGGCCTACGAGGGCCTCGGGCGGCCGCCCCGCCCCGTTGAACTCGACGCGCGCAGCTACTTCTACGCGGGCGTCGCGCTCGAGGGCGCGTACATGAAGGTCGGCCTCATAGACCTTGCGCACGAGCTTGTCGCCGTTCGCTCGTGGCCGAGCGGCACGATCCCCCTCGACGCGCTCATCCGCGAGAGGGCGGGCGAATGCGTCGCCCTGCTCGCCCGCGAGGCGGGCGTCGACCCCGGGCGCATTATTATGGGAGCGGGGCTCGGCCTCCCCGGCGTGTGCGACACACAAAGGGGCGTGGTCGTCACCGCGCCGCTCATCGGCGTACGCGAGCCGCTCGACATCAACGAAAGCCTCGCCGCGCTCGCCGGAGCGCTCGGATGCCCGGTCGTGTTCGACAACGACACCAACATGGCCGCGGTCGGGGAAAGACTCTGCCGCGGGGGCGCGGACGACCTACTCTTCACAACGTTGGGCACGGGCCTCGGCTCCGCCGTCATCGTCAACGGGAGCGTCGTGCGCGGGCGCCGCAACCGCTCGGGCGAAATCGGCTACGCGCGTTACCGGCCTGCGGACGCGCTCTCTGTTACGGATGCCGGGTGGCTTGAGAGCCGCATCAACATCGACGCGGCCTGCCGCATGTGCGGCGCGGGCACGCTCGAGGAGCTTGCAGCCGCCGCGCCGGAACAAAAGCGCGAGGTGTCGGAGCGGATTGCGGAGCTCCTCGCCCCGTGCCTCTCCATCGTGGCGCTCGCGCTCGACCTGCCGCTGATCTCCATTTCCGGCCTGCTGCCTGCGGCGCTGAGAGAAGGCTTTTTCGAGGCGCTCAACGGCGCGCTCGCGCGCTGCACGCCGTTCGATACCGTGGCCGTGCCCGCGTCAAGCCCGCATGTGGATGTGATCGGCGCGGCCGGCGCGGCCTATACCGAGCTCATCGACCACCTGCTTACCGACGAAGCCCGCAACGACAGTCCCGCCTGAAGCGCGGCGATGAGGGGAGGAAACGCTGGTGAAAGTATACCGGATACTCGACTGCCATGTCCACTACGCGCTACCCGTGAGAAGGGACGCGCTCTATGAGGCGCTCGCCGCCACCGGCACGGACATGGTCAACCTCGTGGTCGTGCCGGACCGCGCGCACATCTCCTCCACGCCGGACGCGCTCGCCTACAAGCACGCCCACCCTGAAACGACATATGTGTTCACAAGCTTCGACGTTTCGGAGTACATGCGCCACCCCAAATCCGTGGGCAGGCGCATGAAGGCGTTCGTCGCGCGCATGAGAAAGGCCGGGTGCGACGGATTGAAGATCATCGAGGGTAAACCGGATATGCGGCGCATGCTGCCCGTGCCGGATTTCGACAACCCCGTGTGGGAGCCGTTCTTCGCCTGGGCGGAGGAGACAGGGCTCCCGATCCTGTGGCATGTGAACGACCCGGAGGAATTCTGGGACCCGGAGCGTATCCCCGCGTTCGCGAAGGAGCGGGGCTGGTTTTACGGGGAGGATACCATCAACAACGAGGAGCAGTACCGCCAGGTGCTCGCGCTGCTCGAGCGGCACCCGAAGCTTTGCATCATTTTCGCGCATATGTTCTTCCTCTCCGCCCAGCTCGAGCGGCTCAGCGGATATATGCGAAGGTTTCCTAACGTCTGCGTGGATCTGACGCCGGGCGTGGAACTCTACGTCAACCTCTCGAAGAACCCCGCGGGTGCGCGCGCGTTTTTCGAGGAATTTCCCACGCGCATCCTCTACGGCACGGACATCGGCGCGCGCGCCGTCATCTCCCACGCGGAGCTCGATAGGAAAGAGAGCATGCAGCGCGTCAGGCTCTGCCGCAGCTTCCTCGAAAAGGACGGGGAGTTCGCCATGGAGATGGACGGCTGCTTCCTTATGGGGGAGGGCGAGCTGACGCTTTGCGGGCTGGGGCTTGACGACGAAGCGCTCGGGAACATCTATTGTGGCAACTTCCTGCGCTTCGTGGGCGGAGCGCCCCGTCCGGTCAAGGCGCGGCACGTGCTGGCGGAATGCGCAAGGCTTCGCTTCATGATGGGGATCATGGCGCACTTTGACAAAAGCTTCACCGCCGATTACTCCGCGGTGGACGAGGTGACTTCATATTTCAAATCGGCATCATCCATTCAATAAATACACAACAGGAGGGACATGTCATGAAACAGCTCAAACGATGGCAGGAGCCGCTCTACGGCATCGGCGGCTTCGGCGCGACACTGATGTACCAGGTGGCGATGAGCTACATCCTCGCCTACTATGTGCCGACCGCCTCCGACATCGCCAAGGGCGCGCTCGTGCTCGCGCCGCCGGCGCTCTTCGGCGCGCTGTTCTTCATCGCGCGCATGCTCGACGGCGTGGTGGACATCCCCATCGCGACATGGACGGATAACCTCAGGAGCCGCTTCGGGCGGCGAAGGCCCTTCATGGTGCTCGGCTTCGTGCCGATGGTGGCGAGCTTCATCCTTATGTGGTTCCCGCCCGTTGCGGCGCCCGCCGCGGGCGGCAGCGTGCTCAATACGGTCTACGTCGCTGTCGTGAGCGTGCTGTTCTTCTTTTTCTACACGATGATGGCGGTACCCTATCTCTCCGCGCTCTCCGAGATCGTGCCGGACGAGAGGAGCCGCGTGCGCGTGGCGAGCTGGCAGACCTTCTTCAACACCATGGCGTACGTGCTCGTATACGTCGTGGTGCCGATGCTGTTCCATAAATTCGGCATGAGAAAAGCCGTGCTGATGCTTACGCCCATCATGCTGACCTACCTCTTCCCCATGTTCGTCATCAAGGAGGAATCCACCAGGGAGGGCGCGGGCAGGAAGGCGGAGCCGGAGGTCGGGCTTATCGAAAGCTTCCGCCAGACCATCACGAACAGGAATTTTCAGATTTATCTCGCAAGCCTGGCAACGTTCTTCTTCGGATTGCAGCTCTTCCTCGGCGGCATCAAGTACATGGCCAACGACATGATGGGCCTTTCGGACGCCGCCATGGGCATGATGAACGCCGCGGCCTTCGCGCCCATCCCGGTCATGCTGCTGCTGCTCAACTTCATCACGAAAAGGAAGGGATCGAAGACGGCGTTTCGCATATCCCTGCTCGTGTTCGCCGCGGCGATGCTGCTCTTCCCTCTCGGCTGGAAGCGGCTTGGCCTTCCCATCCCGCCGATGATCGTGGGCATCGCGGCGGGGGCCATAGGCAGCTTCTCCATCGGCGCGTTTTTCACCATCCCCTACGCCTATCCCGCGCAGATCGCGGCGGAGGACGCCGCCGCCACGGGCAAGGACCGCGCGGGCATGTTCTACGCGGTGCAGGGCTTCGTAAACCAGCTTGTGGGCGCGCTCGCGGGCTCCTTGGTGCTGGCGAACCTCGTAACCGTCAAGACCTTCGTCATCGACACGGGCTCCGTCTTCATCGGGCCGATCGCCGCACTCGCTTGCGTGGCGTCCTTCCTCATCGCGGGCAAGCTGACCATCGGGCAGAAACCCCTGCCCGCCAAGGAGAAGGAAGCGGAGCAATGAAGGCGTCCCTCGTGCGCTGCGCCGACGCGAGCGCCGCCGCGCTGGAGGCCGCGCGGCACATCGCCCGGCACATGGAAACCCACCCCGGCGCGCTCATCACGCTGGCTGCGGGTTTCACGCCGCTCTCGGCGTACGCGGAGCTCATCCGCATTTCTAACGGCAGCACGCTCGAGCTTACTTCTATGCGCTATGTTGGGCTCGACGAATGGGTGAGTCTCGGCCCCGACGACCGGGGGAGCTGCATCCAAACTATAAACGACGCGTTCTATATTCCCGCGGGTATCCCGCGCGCGAACATCCGTGTTTTCGACGGTTTGGCAGAAGACCCCCGCGCCGAGGCGGAGGCGATGGACGCGTACCTCGCCGCATCGGGCGGGCTGTCGCTTGCAGTGCTGGGCATCGGCCTCAACGGGCACGTGGGCTTCAACGAGCCGGGGCGCGCGCTTTCGGGCCGTTTCTCTCTTACGCTGCTGAGCCCCGTGACCACAAGCGTCGGTCGCAAATATTTTGGGGGAAAGCCCGCGCCCGTGCTCGGCGCGACGATCACGCTCGGCGCGCTCATGGCCGCGCGGGAGGTTATCCTCATCGCCACGGGCGCGCACAAAAGGGAGATCGTCCGCGCGGTGCTCGCGGGGGAGGATGTACCGGCCGCCGCCTTCCTCAATCATCCGAACGCGACGTACATTTTCGACAAGGACTGTTATCCCGCGGACTAACCGACAACCGGAATTGTATCAAACGGCCTTCGCCTGAAGCGGAGGCCGTTTTGAATCCAGCCGATTATTGTTTATTTGATTCCCAGCGCGGCGCGGGTCTTGGGGCCGACGACGCCGTCGACCGCGAGCTTTTTATCCGCCTGGAACACGCGCACGGCCTTGTCGGTGACGGGACCGAAGATCCCGTCCGCTTTGAAGACCTTGTACCCGCGCGCGAGCAGGGCGGACTGTACCGCCTTTACGTCCGCGCCGGTCATGTAGGGCGTAGCCAGGCGCAAAAGGCGCTGTTGCACCCCTCCCGCCGCGTCGCGAAAATACGGCGGGCGGCCGTAGGCTTCCCAATTCTTCAGGGAGCTTTTCACCACGCCGTAATCGCGCCCCTTGGCTTCGATGACGTTGAGGTTTGCGTCCACGACGTAGCCAATGTGGCGCGCGCGGCCCTCGGCGTCGAACAGGAAGACGAAGTCCCCGGGGCTGAGCTGTTCTTGTTTGATCATCGTGCAGCGCGCCATCATCGCATTTGAGTTCATGTCGCCTTTCTCGAGGCCGCTGTCGATGAGAAAGCGCATCCCCAGGCCGGAGCAGTCGAACGCGCGCAGCTTCTCCCCATAGCCCGCGGCAACCTGCTTTTTCCAGTAGTCGATCGCGCGCCGGGCGTTGTCCGCGCTCGTCTCCTTCTTCCTGATCCAGCTTTCGGTGATGACGTCCTTCCCCTCGCCCTGCGCGCCCCAAACGTATATATCGTGGTTTTTAACCCGCGTTTCAAGATATTGAACGAACTTGTCAAGCATATGTTATCCTCCGTTGTTTCGGCCGCGCGGCGCGCGGCGTCAAGCGTAATGCGGGACGGTTTGTCCCTCACTTTCAACATATGCCGGAAGTACTGCGGATGAAACCGCCGCGGGCGCTTTACGCGAAGCGCGCGCCATACTATAATAAAAGGCACCGGGCCGCCTCGGCGGCCTTGCGCAAAACAGGAGGATGAACCATGTACTGCACGAGATCGGTCACGCCGGATATCGTATGGGTCGGCGGCAACGACAGAAGGCTGAGTATGTTCGAAGGCGTATACGCGGTGCCCGCGGGCGTGTCGTACAACGCGTATTTACTCAGGGATGAAAAGACGGTCCTGTTCGACACCGTGGACAAGGCGGTCGCGCGGACGTTCTTTGACAACGTGGAGCACACGCTGGGCGGGCGGCCGCTCGACTACGTCGTCGTCCACCACATGGAGCCCGACCACTCCGCCACGCTCGACGAGCTCTTGAAGCGCCATCCCGAAGCGAAGCTCGTGTGCAACAAAATGACGCTCGCGATGACCGCGCAGTTCTTCGGGGAGGACCTCTCCCTTCGCGCGCTGATCGTGGGCGAGGGGGACAAGCTCAGCGTCGGGCGGCATGAGCTCAGCTTTTTCATGGCGCCCATGGTGCACTGGCCCGAGGTTATGGTCACCTACGACAGCCGCGACAGGGTCCTGTTCTCGGCGGACGCGTTCGGCGTGTTCGGCGCCATCAACGGCGCGCTCTTTGCGGACGAGGTGGATTTTTACGGGGATTATCTTCCCGAGGCGCGGCGCTATTACTGCAACATCGTGGGCAAGTACGGCGCGCAGACGCAGGCGCTGTTGAAGAAAATGGCGGCGCTCGACGTATCCTTCATCTGCCCGCTGCACGGGTTCGTCCACAGGCGGGATTTTGAAAAATACGTGACCTACTACGATAAATGGAGCAGCTACGAGCCTGAGGAGCGGGGGGTTCTCATCGCCTACGCCTCGATTTACGGCAACACGGCGAACGCCGCCGAGGCGCTCTCGTGCAAGCTTCGCGAGCTCGGCGTGACCACTGCGATGTACGACGCATCCGTAACCTCCGCCTCCGAGATCGTGGCCGCGGCGTTCCGCTTCAGCCATCTCGTGTTCGCCTCGCCCACCTACAACGCGGGCGTGTTCATCACAATGGAGGAGCTGTTGCGCGACATCGCCGCGCACAACCTGCAAAAGCGCATGGTCGCCTTCATCGAGAACGGCTCCTGGGCGCCCGCGAGCGCGCGGCTCATGCGCGCTATCCTCGAGCCTCTCAAGGGCACGACCTTCCTCGAAGGGACGGTTACGATCAAGTCCGCGCTCAAAAAGGAGCAGGAAGCGGAGCTTTACAATCTCGCCGCCGTCATCGCGGACTCGGTCGCAGGCAAAACGCCGAAACAGGCGGAGGAAGCGCCCGCCGCGAAAAAGAAGTTCCGCTGCAAAATCTGCGGCTATGTCCACGAGGCGGACGAATTGCCCGCGGATTTCAAATGCCCCGTCTGCGGCAGGGGCGCGGAGTTTTTTGAGGAGATTACATAAGACTGACCGGAAGGGGGACGGTTCTGTTTGTCCGCGACCGGATAGAAAGCCTGGTTATGACACCTGCGATCCATCGCCATAAGCTCGGACAAACGGCACTGTCACCCGGCAGATTCGGCGCTTACATCGCCCATCGCACGATGCCCCACATAATTACACCGAACAGCCCCCATATAAGCGAGAAGGGCAGACAGATCTGCCCCATGAAATTCAGCGGAACCGCGCTGTAATCCCACACGTTCATGCCGAGCTTCACATTGAAGACCAGGCCGAATGCAAGCTCGACGGAGCTGATGAGGACCGCGCCGCACAGGTACGCCGCGTAGAAGGGCATGCGGACACGCGAAAAAAGAAGATACATCAGCATGGCGCACAGCCCGCCCGCAAGCCCCATCGAGTAGTGCGTGCGACCGCGCCAGAGAAGCTCCAGCCCCATATAGCCAAGCCCGCCCGTAATGAAAACCAACGCCGCCATGCGCCCAGTATGCGCAGGGAAAGCGTATTTATGCCGCCCGCCTCACATTGTGTGACAAGCTCACGGTAAGCGCGCGGCAAACCAGGTATGCTGACCCTATACAGGGGGGATTTTGTGATGGAAAAAATGAACGCGAAAAAAGCGATGGTCAAATACCTGCCCGCGGCCATCCTCACGCTGGCCGGGGCGGCCGGAGGGTATCTCTATTATCGCTTCGTCGGTTGCGCGACGGGCGCGTGCCCGCTGACCTCGAACCCTGTCGTCTCCACGCTCTACGGCGGAATAATCGGCTTTCTGATCGGCGCCGTCGTGACGCCGGGCAGGAAGAAATAAGAGATAGCCGCAATTACGGCTGCCTCCGTCTCCACACCGTCGCCGTCGCGTACGGACGAAGGCCTATGCTATAGTAAAACTGCTGTGCGGAACCGACCAGCGCGAGCTTCGCGCCGAGCGCGCCGACCCTTCGTATGCCCTCGAGCACGGCGGCTTTACCAAGGCCCATCTTTCGGTAGTCGGGGTCCGTCGCCACGGGCTCGATCACGGCGAAGCCTGCCGCGGGCTCGTACCACATGCCGCAGTAGGATACGAAATTCCCGTCCGGCGCGACGACGGCGACCTTGAGGCTTAAATCCACGTGTGCGCGAACCATCTCCGCGCGCGCGTCGGCCTCATCCTCGGCGGAGAAGGGGCAGGGGCCCTCCCCCTTGAGCTCGTGGTTGAAGCCCTTCCAAAGCACCTGCCGGTACCGAAACAGATCGAAAGCATCCGCCATGGAAGCAATCGAATATCCCGGGGGCAGCGCGTAATCGGTTTTCGTTTCGTCGAGATAGAACGCGGCGTCGTTTTCCTTATCCTTCGTCGCGATGAAACCAAGCGAGGCGGCAACGCTTTGGAACGCCGCGTCCCGGTCCGAGATCACAACGCCGAACTCGCCATCCCGCCCGAGGTGCTCCGCCGCGTAGTGCAGCATCTCGCGCTTCAAATCGGCGTATCCCGGCCGCGCCATGCAGAACGCCTCGCCGGGCCGGGTGTCGAATGTCGCGAGGCCGACGATACCATGCTCGTCCTCCCACAGGCCAATTCTGCCCACGGCGGATTTGTCAAGCCAGCCGTGCGTCGCCATCCAATCCCAGCGCGCGTAGGGGAATTCCGTATAGCCGAGCTTTACGAGGAACTCCCGCACACGGAAGTAATCCTCCGTGATACCGGCCTGATCGGTGTAATTTCCGAATTTCAGTGCCACTGTGTTTCTCCTCTTCGCAATCGCTTCGTTCACAGTCTTTTCGAATAGATCAGCTCCTCGGCCTCCTGCCCGGGCGGATGAAAGCCGCCGACGCGCCGGTAGCCAAGCTTTTCATAGAAAAACCACGCGGTTTCATCCGCCTGCGTGGAGGTCATAACGTCCCGATACCCACACTCCCTCATCCGCGCCTCCCAGAAGCGCATAGCCCCCGTGCCGATCCCCTTTCCCCGCGCTTCGCGCGCGAGGAAGATCAGGTCGAGGAACGGGATCGCCTGCCAGAACAGGCTGTAGCGCAGCACGCCGACGATTTTCCCGTCCAGCTCGACGGCGTACGCGAACCCGTCGCGCGCGCAGCGGGCGAGCGCTTCCCTGCCGATGTGCTCGAAGGAAAGCAGGGCGTCGAGGTCGGCTTCGGTCGCGGCGCGTATGAGCATGCCGATTCTCCTTTATCGATGGACTTCGCCTGTCATTTTAACATGAAACGCCCGCATAAAAAAGCGGGCTCATCCCGAGCCCGCCCTTTAATTGATTTAATCCATCTCGACATATGCGTCCCGTCCTGCGCCGACGGAAACATATCTGATCCTGCAGCCCACGGCCTTTTCGATAAAGGCGATATAATCGAGCGCCGCTTGGGGGAGCGCCTCCTTTTTGCGGCAGGCGGAGATGTCGCGTTTGAAGCCGGGGAAGTTCTTATAGACGGGCTTGGCGCGCTCGAGCGCGCCGCCCTGCGGGAAGCGCTCCGTCCGTACACCGTCCACCTCGTAGGCGACACAGACGGGGATTTCGTCCATGTAGGAGAGCACGTCCAGTTTCGTGAGCGCGATGCAGTCGCACCCCTGGAGCGCGACGCCGTACTTCGTCGCGACCACGTCGAACCCGCCCACGCGCCGGGGTCTGCCCGTCGCCGCGCCGTATTCGCCGCCCGCCTCGCGAAGCGCATGCCCCGCCTCGCCGAAGAGTTCCGCTGTAAAGGGGCCTTCGCCCACGCAGCTCGAGTACGCCTTGGTAATGCCGATGACGTCGTCGAGCTTTCTGCCCGGAATGCCCGCGCCGATGGGCGCGTACGCCGCGATGGTCGAGGAGGACGAGGTGTATGGGTAAATGCCGAAGTCGATATCCCGGAGCGAGCCGAGCTGCGCCTCAAAAATGATGTTTTTACCCGCTTCGGCCGCTCGGCCGAGGTATTCCCCCGCGTCGCAGATAAAGGGCCTGATGGGATCGCCGAACTTCTTTAACCACGCGAGCATATCCGAAACTTGGATTTCCGGCGCGCCGTAGCCCTTGGCGTAGAGCAGGTTCTTCCACTCGACGAGGCCGGCGAGCTTGTTTTCAAGCTCCTCGGGATGCATTAGGTCGCCCATGCGAAGCGCCTTTTTCATGTATTTGTCCGAATACACGGGGGCGATGCCGCGCCGCGTGGAGCCGAACTTCGCGTCCCTGAGCCTGTCCTCCTCAAGGCAGTCGAGCTGCTTGTGGTAAGGCATGCAGATGGTCGCCCGGTCGCTGATTTTGAGGTTGTCCGGTGTCACGCGCACGCCCTTTTCGACGAGGCGCGCAATTTCGCCCGCGAGGTGCTCTAGATCGATCACCATGCCCGTGCCCATGACGTTGACGGTGCCGTCCCTAAGGATGCCCGAGGGAATCAGGTTCAGGACGAACCTGCCCTTCTCATTGACCACGGTATGCCCCGCGTTGTTGCCGCCCTGGTAGCGCACGACGATGTCGTAGCGTTCGCTCAACAGGTCCACCATGCGGCCCTTGCCTTCGTCCCCCCAGTTCGTGCCCACGATTGCCGTCAACATAGCTTCCTCCGTCAAACCTTAATGCATATTTCCGCGCCGAGCTGCTCCCTGTTTTGGGCGAGCAGCGGGCGGATGATTTCCGCTAAATACTCTTCCGTCTGCTTCGCGGCCCTGCCCGTAAAGGACGCGGGGTCGAGAAGGTCGTCGAGTTCCTCCTCTGTCAGGCCGAAGCGCCCGTCCGCAAGGATGCGCTGGAGAAGGTCGTTCTCCTCGCCATATAGCTTGACCCGCTCCGCCGCGGCGACGGAATGCGCGCGCAGCGCTTCGTGAAGCGCCTGCCTGTCCCCGCCCTTTTTCGAAACGCAGTACATGAGTATGTTTTCGCTTGCCATGAAGGGCAATTCATCCGCGAGGTGCTTTTTGATCGTACCGGGATAGACACGCGCGCCGCGCGCGATGTTGACGGTAAGCGTGAGGACCGCGTCCGCCGCGAGGAACGCCTCGGGGATGGAGATGCGGCGGTTTGCGGAATCGTCCAGCGTGCGCTCAAACCACTGCGAGGCCGCCGTGAAGGCCGGGTTCGCCATATCGCTCATGATGTAGCGCGCGAGGGAAGCGATGCGCTCGCTGCGCATGGGGTTCCGCTTATAGGGCATCGCGGAGGAGCCGATCTGTTCGCTCTCGAAGGGCTCGTCGAGCTCCTTCAAATGCGAGAGCAGGCGGATATCATTGCTGAACTTGTGCGCGCTCTGCGCGATCATCGAGAGGACGCCGAGCACGTTGTAATCGACCTTCCTCGAATACGTCTGGCCGCTGACCGCGTAGCAGCCCTCGAAGCCCATCTTATGGGCGATCTT
>DATMYG010000324.1:0-8043 GCA_035561055.1 Clostridia bacterium
TTGAACCACGCGATCATATCCCATCCTCCCGGAACTTGCGCGCCTGCTTCTTACGGGAATTGGCGCGAAGAAGCTGCCCCAGCCCCGCGAAGAAACGCCCGTTGACCATGACGAGAAGCGCCTCGAGCATTTCCATAGTAAAAGCGCCGCCCGTCATACGCGCGAGCGCGCGATAGGGCATGGAGAAGGCGACGCCGATGTTGAGCGCCATGTTACGCTTGCCAAGAAGAACCATCAGGTCCCTGGCAAGCTTCACGAAGCCGTAGAAGAAGCGCCCGAAGGGGCCGCCGTAGCGCCCGACCTCGAGCGTCTGGTTCATGGTGATCGGATCGCCCCTGTTCCACATGCTCTGCGAGAGCGGGCGGCCCATGAGCGCCTCGAACGCGCCGTCCGGCACGTCCTTCACGTCCGCCGTATCGTAGCGGGCGAGCTTTTCTTCATCATACGGGCTTGGGACGGTTTCCCCCTCCTTCGCGATGCTCCCCCTGAGGCGGATGTCGCGCGAGGATGCGCCCACGAGCACCCCGTAGTCCCCCGCCTCCGTCACATAGCGCTTTTCGCCCGCATGGTAATACTGAAACGCGCGTTCAGGCAGCTCCACCGAGACCCTCTTGCTCTCGCCCGGCGCAAGGATGACCTTCGCGAAGCCGCGCAGCTCCTTTTGGGGGTGAAAAACGGACGAACGCGCCGCGACGTACACCTGGGCGATCTCCGCCCCGGCGACCACCCCGTCGTTTTTTATGGTGAAGGAAACCTCGTTCTGTGAAACGGCGAGGTCGTGGTAAGAGAACGATGTATAGCTGAGCCCGTGGCCGAACGGATAGCGCACGGGGATGTTCGCGGTATCGTAATAGCGGTAGCCCACAAACACGCTCTCGCGGTATTCGGTGGCGAGTTCCCCGCCGGGAAAATAGTTTGCCGCAGGCGTGTCCTCATACAGCATGGGATAGCTTTCCGAGAGCTTGCCCGAGGGGTTGACCGTCCCCGCGAGGATGCGCGCGAGCGCGCCCGCCCCCGCCTGCCCGCCGAGATAGCCGTGCAAAATCGCCCGCACGCGCGGCGTGAAGGGCAGCTCCACGGGCGCGCCGCAGGAAAGCACGACGGCGAGGTTTTGGTTGACTTCGAGCAGCGCGTCAAGAAGCCTTAGCTGATTCTCCGGCAGCCGCAGGTGGTCACGGTCCACACCCTCGGCCTCGGAATATTCGTCGAGTCCAAGGTAGAGGAGCACCTTGTCGGCCTTTTTTGCGAGCGCGCACGCCTCGCCAAGGAGCCGCGCCGATTTGCCGCCATAGCGCCTGAAGCCCGGCGCGAAGCCTATGACGTTCAGCCCGGCCGCGGCGAGCGTTTCCAGCCCATCCACCCGCGTCGCGTTGACGATGGAGCTGCCCGCGCCCTGGTAGCGCGGGGCCCGCGCAAAGTCGCCGATGACCGCGACGCGCTCACGGGGCTTCACGGGCAGCATGTCCTCTTCATTCTTCAATAGGATAGCGGAATGCTCCGCCGCGCGGCGCGCGAGATCGTGGTGCGCCCGCATATCGCAGGGCTTGCCAAGGTTCTCGTTGCTAGCAAGGGAGAGGGCGAAGTCGATCAGTTCGTCCGCAGCCTCGTCGAGGACGCCCTCTGCGAGGCGGCCCTCCCGCACGGCGGCGATCACGTCCCGGTCGGTCTGGCCGCCGTTGCCCGGCATTTCGAGCTGGTTGCCCGCGAGAAGCCCCGCGGCCCGGTCGTTCTCCGCGCCCCAGTCGGTAACGACGACGCCGTCGAAGCCCCACTCCCTATAAAGAATCTCCCGCAAAAGATGCGGGTTCTCACTGCAATAGGCGCCGTTCACCTTGTTGTACGCGCTCATCACGGCGCGGGGCCGTCCCTCGCGCACGGCTGTCTCAAAGCCCGCGAGGTAGATTTCCCTGAGCGCGCGCTCGTCCACGACCGCGTCCACGACCATGCGGTTCTTCTCCTGGTTGTTGACAGCGAAATGCTTGACGCAGGAGCCCACGCCCATATTCTGTATGCCGCGCGCCATGGCGGCGGCGAGCTTGCCGGAAAGGAAGGGGTCTTCGGAAAAATACTCGAAATTCCTGCCGCAGCGCGGGTCTCTCTTGATGCACAGGCCGGGGCCGAGCAGGAGGTGCACGCCCATCGAGGCCGCCTCCTCGCCGAGGGCTTCGCCCACTTCCTGCGCGAGCGCCTCGTCCCAGCTGCAGGCGAGCGTCGCCGCGGGCGGAAAGCAGGTGGCGGGCACGCCGGCTTGAATGCCGAGGTGATCCCCGCCATCCCGCTGCAAACGAAGGCCGTGCGGCCCGTCGCTCATGAGTATGGAGGGGACGCCATGGCGCTTAAGCTCCATCGTGCGCCAGTAATCCGTGCCGGATAAAAGGCTCGCCTTCTCCTCGAGCGACATGCCCGCGAGCTTATCCGCGTGCCGGAGCACGCGCCTTTCGTTCTGTTCCATATGGATTCCTCCCTTGTGCCGGAAACGGCGCAGCGATGCCGATATTTTCCTATAGCATATGAGACCCGGAGCAGCTTTTCAAGAACAATCGCCGGGATGCATCCTTTTGTCGGGTTTCCGGTTGACGGTTTCGCTTATCCTGCCCTATAATGATCGCGTGGACCCGGGGGAGGCACCCATCATAAAAAACGGCGGTCCCGAGAAAGGCAAATCTATTGCAAGGGGGAGGACACCCATCACAAAAAACATCATTGTCGTAGATGAGCAAGGTCATGAATATGAAGCGACCTGGCCCAAGCGGGCGCAAGGTCTTGTCAAAAACGGCAGGGCACGCTTCATATCCGAACACAAGATATGCCTTGCGTGTCCGCCAAATTCTAAAATAGATTTGGAGGATCAACATATGTCGGAACCCCTATACGCGAACACCGTTCCCGAATCCGCCGTCCCTGAGGCTAAGCCGGACGATGAAAAGCTCACCATGAATTATGTGCTCGAGCAGATCGAGCGCATCGCCACGCAGACGGGTTACCTCGACGCCGCCCTACAGAAGCTCGGAGAAATGGAAGACGGCGAAAATGCCGAAAGCTGCAGCCCCGGCAACCTTCAGGGCAAAGCGAAGGCTGAAGCCATCGGCAGCATCGTGCAGAGTCGGGAGGAAACCAACCAGCGGCTCCTCTCGCTGTACACGATGATGTACGTCGACCTCAAGCCCAAGGCCAAGCCGCAAGAAAAGGCGGAGGAGGATGGGGAAGCGTCCCCGGTGTAAAGGGGCATTGCCCGCACGATGAAATCGGGCGACCCATAATGAAAAACCAACGCGGCCCGCCGGCAATGCCGGCGGGTTATTTTTGATACCCCGCCGTCATTTTGCTCATCAGCCGCCCCATGGCGAGCGGGAAGAGATAGCACAGGTTCGTCTGCAGCCTCTGCGCGAAGCTGTGGCAGAGGACGAAGCTTTTTTTATCGATGTGATCCGCGAGGCCGCGCCCCACGGTTTTCGCGTCCGCCATGAACTCCTGGGGCACGGGCAGCGGCGCGCTGGAAGCGGTTTTCGTGAGCGGCGGGTGGAAGATGTGGAACGTGACGCCGTCCGCGCTGTGCTCGAGCGAAAGGCATTTGGCGAGCGCTTCGATCGCCCCTTTCGAGGACGCGTAGGGACTGATGTTCACAAACCCCATGACTCCGACGCCGGAGCTTGTAAAGACGACGCGCCCTTTCCCTCGCGCCTTCATGTAGGGAAGCGCCGCCTTCGCGAGATGGAGTGCGCCGAAATAGTTGACGTCGAACACATCCCGGTAGGTATCCTCGGACGTGCCGAGCGCCGGGGCGAACGTGCACAGGCATGCGTTGTGCACGGCGACGTCGGGCGGGCCGAAGCATTGCGCGGCCTCGGCGACGCAGCGCGCGACGCGTTCACCGTCGCGCACGTCGCAGGTGAGCGAAAGTAGCCTATATCCATAGCGCTCCGCAAGCGCATCCAAACGGTCCGTTTCCACATCCAGCACGGCGAGCACGTTGCCCTTTTCAAGCAGCCGCTCCGCCATAAAATAGCCGATCCCCCGGTTCGCTCCCGTCACGATGATGTGCGCCATGTTATCCTCCTATGCTTTCCCGAAAGAAACGCCCGATGTGCAGCCCGACCGCCTCGCGAAACCGCGCTTTCTCCGCTTCCCCCGGCGGGCCGCCCATGAGATGGCGCTGGCAGATCAGGAAGATCGGCGCGTAGTACTTGAGCGCGAGATGCGCGCAGTCCCCCTGCGGCAGCACGCCCGCGCGCATGAGCGCGCCGAAAACACTTGCCTGATAGCCGAGCGGCTCGTCGAACATCCATTGTTCGTAGAGGCGACGCATATCCGCATCCTGCCCGCGCTCCCGGTCCATCAGGCGCATGAAGCCGTTGCAAAAATCGTCCATTAGGTACCGCTCAAAGAAAATATCCGACACGGCGGACATGGAGACGCCTTCCCGGGGAAGGGGCTCGCGGAGCGCCGCGTCGAGCGTGCGCATCAAATCCCCCGCGGTCTGTTCAAATCGCAGGCGAAGCTCTTCGAGGATGGCGCGCTTATTTTCAAAGTGATAGTAAACCGTGCTCTCCTTGATGCCTACGCGCGCGCAGATGTCGCGTATGGACACGGCGTCGAAGCCGCTTCGCGAAAACAGCTCCAGCGCGACCTCGAGGATTTCCCGCCGGGTATCGGCTGCAGACATCGGGTTTTCCTCCCGTCTAACAATTGTTAGACATATTGTATCTAACAATCGTTAGATTGTCAAGTGACAGTATTACTTCCAAAAAAGAAAAACCCGGACCGAAAGTCCGGGCTGCCGACGGGATAAAATACGCTTACTTGTCCATGATGCGGATGCTCTGGATATAGTCCGCGTTGATCAGCTCCGTCGCGCCTTTTTTCGTTTCCACCTCGACCCAGTTCCCGTTGACGGAAACGATCCGCCCGCTGGTGCTGACGCCGTACGAGCCCGCGGAAATCAGGCAATTCCTGCCGATGTACTTGACGATTACTTCGTTTGTCACCTTGATGCTTCTCCTTTTTGCATGAATTCTGCGCGCCGCGGCAGCCATCCTGCTTTGCTCGGGCAGGATGACTAGGAACAGCACGAACAGGGGCAGATAGATTGCAATCCAATTGATTGGTTCCAATTCGTCACCACTCTCGCCATCAGTCGATTTATGGCAAAATGATACCATGAAAACGGCCGGGCCGCAACGGATGGCTTGTATGTCGAAACCGTTGTGTGCACGCCGCACACCTTTTGCCGCTACGGCCGTGCTACGATAACGCAAACTCGATGCAAAGAACACGCCGATATCCCGGTATGCTACACGGGGATAGGGCGGCGTTCGCGCACACAACAACTGTTCCGGAGGGCATTGATATGAGAAGAATCCTTTGCCTCGCACTCGTCTCTCTCCTCGCGGCGGGCATGCTTTCGGCCTGCTCAACATCAAGCTTAACACTTATTCAAAATACCTCGTTCGGCATGACGCGCGGGCAGGTCACCAACAAATTGGGCGAGCCCTCCCTCGACTCCGAAGGTAATAACGAGGGCGAAACGAAATACCTGTACCGCAACAAACGCATGTACGGCACAAAAGGCGCGTATTATTTCTATTTCGACAAAAACGAAACTATGTATAGCTGCCTGTGGGTCAGCGACAACTTCGACATCGCGGCGGACGACGACGCGGCAGACAAGGCGATGCGGCTTTATGAAAAAATCGCCCGGTCCGTCCGTAAGGCGGCGGGCGAGCCGGACGAGGATACCTATACCCCAGGCCGTCAATACCGGATGCGGTGGCAGTTGGACGATTACCGCGTTTCCGTTTATGTGAATATTATCGATCTCGGCCTGACCGTGCGGTACTGCGTGGGAATTCAGTATACGGCGAACGACGCTATCCCGCAGCAGTCCGCCACACCCGAAGCGCCGACCGAAGCATCCGCGCCGCCCGCGTAAAGCTTAATCCCGGCGCTCCTTGTCCTTATCCTTATCCTTTTCTGGGGGCGGGGCGCACCTTCTGACCTCGGCCTTTTCCACGAGGCGGTCGCGCACCTCGAGTACGCGGATATCCAACCCGTGCGCGCTCAGTTCGAACGTGCTGCCGTCCTCCGGAATCGCGCCGAGCGCGTTGAACACAAGCCCGTTAAGGGTATCGAATTCGTCGTTGGGCAGTTCCACGCCCAGTTCGTCCGTAATGGCATCGAGCGGCACGCCGCCCTGCATGATGTAGCCGCCGTCCTCCGTGGGCGCGATGGCGCCCTCCTGCTCCTCGTCCGTCTCCGACAGGTCGCCCACGATCTCCTCGATCAGGTCGTTCATCGTGATGATGCCGCACATGCCGCCGTACTCGTCCATGACGATGACGAAGTGCCTGCGCGTGCGCTTCATCTCACGGAACAGATCGTCCGCCTTGATAGTTTCCGGCACGAAGTAGGGCGGCAGCACCGCCTGCTCCATGACGGTTTTCCTGGAGCGGTCGTCGAGGCGGAAGTACGTTTTCGCGTCGAGGATGCCGATAACGTCGTCCCCGCTTTCGCCGAGAATGGGGTAGTAGCTGTGGCGCGTGTCGTGGATGAGCTTCGCCCACTCGTCGTCGTCGTCGTCCGACCAAAGAAGGTCCACCTGCCTGCGGTGCGTGAGGATTTCATCCGCGGAAACGTCGTCGAATTCGAACACGTTCTGGATCATTTCCTTTTCGCTTTCCTCGATGGTGCCCTTCTCGCTGCCCACGTCCACCATCATGCGGATCTCTTCCTCGGTAACCTCCTCGTCCTCCTCGTTGGGGTCGATGCCCAACAGGCGCAGCACGCCGTTGGTGGAAACCGTCAATAGCCCTACTAGGGGCGCGAACACCTTGGCGATGAAGCTGATGAGGCCGGACATGCCCAGCGCCAGCTTTTCGGCGTTTTTCATGGCGAGGCGCTTGGGCACGAGCTCGCCGAACACCAGCGTCAAGTAGGAGAGGATCAGCGTGATGATAATGACCGAGACCGTGTCGATGGTTTTATAGGGAATGGCGGTTCCCGCTTCGCTCAGGGCGGTGGCGATGCGCTCGGAGAAATTATCCGCCGCAAACGCGCTACCGAGGAAACCGGAGAGGGTGATGGCCACCTGAATCGTCGCCAGAAACCGCGCGGGCTTGTCCGTCAGCCTAGCGAGGCGCTTGGCGCGCTTGTCGCCTTCCTGCGCCATGCGCGCAAGCTTGACGTCGTTCATGGAAATAACCGCAATTTCCGCGCAGGCGAACACCGCGTTGCAGGCGATGAGCGCGAACTGCAGAATCAATTGCCATATAAGGGGGTCTTCTTTCATTTTTGCTCCTTAAGTTCGTTCGAGGACCGTTGAAAATAAAAATGCATAACCTGTGCCCCGCGCAAAGCGGATACAGATTATGTATGCCTGATAACGATCAAATTGTACTCAGCGGACGCGTGTCGCCGCTGTCGCTCTCTTCCATGCGAGCTCCTTGTATAGCGTTCCTTTTAAAAGTATACAGAGACGCGGCCGGATTGTCAACTCCGGCGGGCAAATGCGGGGTTTTTTTACAATCGTTTCAGCGCTTCCGGGCAAAAAAACGCGCGTTTAACAAATTGAAGTTGTTTTCCCGCATGGACGATTCCGTCACGGCGGGGTCTCCCCCGCACGATACACCCTCAATACATGCAGCGCGCGCGTGCAGGCTGTATAGTATAGCGCGCGCTCCTGTTCGCGGCGAAAGCCGCCAGCCGGCGCGTCGCAGAGGAGCACGACGTCGAACTCGAGCCCCTTGGCGAGATACGCCGGGATCACCACCGCGCCCGAGGCGAACTCCTCGTCCCCCTCGAGGATCTCCCCGATCTTAATTTTATTGCGAAGGGCACGGCACAGCTCGCCCGCCTCCTGTTTCGTGCGCGCGACGACGGCGACGGACCGGTATCCGCGCGCCAGATACGCTTCGGCATCCGCCGCGACGCGCTGCACGAGCGCCGCCTCGTCAGGGAAAACGAGCGTCTCCACCGCCTCGCCGTGGCGCTCCACAAGCTCCCCGCGCGGCGCCTCCGGCAAAAGCGCGCGGGCGAATTCCATGATCT